>NZ_JBVHHB010000030.1:0-113062 GCF_055561295.1 Kitasatospora sp. NPDC022785
ACGACACCGCCGGGCAGGACGAGGCGGGCGCCGGACAGGGCGGTGCCCCGCGACAGGGCCGCTGATTGAATCCGCGCGGTCACGCGGTCACCTCCAAGGAGAGCAGATCCCAGGCGAGCAGGCCCGCGCCGAGGGATGCGGCGGTGTCTTTGAGCATGGCGGGTACGACTTCGGGGGGCATCTGGAAGGTCAGTCGCTCGCCGACGGCCGCGCGCAGGGGCGTGAAGAGGGTGTCGCCGGCCTCGGCGAGGCCCCCGCCGACGATCACCGTGGACGGGTCGAGCAGGCTCTGGGCGAGCACGATGCCGTCGGCGAGGGCGTCCACCGCGTGCTGCCAGACCGCGGCCGCGCGCTCGTCCCCGGCGTCCACCGCGACGGCGCAGGATGCCGCGTCGGCGTCGGGGTCCCCGCTGGCCTCGGCCCAGGCGCGGGAGACGGCGGAGGCGGAGGCGAGGGTCTCCAGGCAGCCCCGGGCGCCGCAGCCGCACTGCGGGCCGCCCGGCCGGACGACGACGTGGCCGATCTCGCCGCCGTAGCCGTGGGCACCGGCCTCGATCCGGCCGTCGATGCCGATGGCTCCGGCGATGCCGGTGCCCAGCGCGATGAACAGGAAGCGTCCGACGCCCCGGCCGGCGCCGAGGCGCCCCTCGGCGAGACCGCCGGACCGCACGTCGTGACCGAGGGCGACCGGCATCGCGACACCGCCCGGACCGGCCAGCCGCTCGCCCAGCAGCTTGCGCAGCGGCAGGTCCCGCCAGCCGAGGTTGGCGGAGAAGACCGCGATGCCGTTCTTCTCGTCGATCGTCCCCGGGACGGCGACGCCGGCCGCCAGCGGGGCGACGCCGAAGCGGCCGCGGCCTTCGTCCGCCAAGTCGGCGGCGAAGTCGAGGATGGCGGCGACGACGGCATCCGTGCCGTGCTCCCGCCCGGTCGGTCGGCGTGCTTCGAACAGCACGGAGCCGTCCTGGGCGAGCAGCGCGGCCTTCATGCCGGTGCCGCCTACATCGAGTGCGATGACGTGCTTCACGGGGGACAGTTTCCCTTGGCTGGGTCGGAGAGGTCTAGTCCAGTTGTCGGATTGGTCTGGTCCAAAGTAGGTGAGCTTTGTCGCAGAACCATGTGGTGTGCGGCACTTTGCGCGCGCCGTCGCGAGCTCCCGGCCGGCCGGCCCCGGGGCCGGACCCGGGCCGGTTCGCGCCTGGTCGGCTCGATTCATTGCGCATCGTGCAACGACCTCCGCACTTCGATAACTACCCCGCGGGTACGGCCCGGAGGTCTGGACCACTGTGCAGGGCTTTTGGCAGTGTGGCGCTCCCCCCTGTCGGATTCCACCCGTCCGGCTGCTTTCTCCTCCCCTCGAAGGCGGTACCCGCGTTGAACAGGCGCGCCCAGGTCCCCACCCGGCTGCTCGGCACCGCGCTGGCCGGAGCGCTGCTGCTCACCGGCTGCAGCGGCCAGGACGACCGGACGGTCACCCTCAGGCTGGTGGCGGCCGACTACGGCGAGGACGCGGCGACCAGCTCCAGGCAGTACTGGGACGACGTCGCGCGCCGCTTCGAGAACGGCAACCCGGGCATCAGGGTGGACGTCGAGGTGGTCGGCTGGACCGACATCGGCAAGCGGGTGAGCGACCTGGTGGACAGCGGAAAGTCCCCCGACCTGGTGCAGACCGGCGGCTTCGCCGACCAGGTCGCCGCGAACCGGCTCTACCCCGCCGCGGACGTGCTCTCGCTGGACACCCAGGCCAACATGATGGAGTCGTTCAACCACGCCGGGCAGGTGCTCGGCACCCAGTACGGCATCCCCTTCGTCTCCTCCTCGCGGGTGCTCTTCTACAACAAGGCGATCTTCAGGCAGGCCGGGATCACCCAGCCGCCGGCCACCTGGAACGAGCTGAAGCAGGCCGCGGAGAAGATCAAGGCCAAGGTGCCCGGGGTCACGCCGTACGGGCTGCCGCTCGGGCCCGAGGAGGCGCCGGCCGAGTCGATGCTCTGGACGCTGAGCGGTGGCGGCAGCCTCTCCGACGACGTCGGCAACTACACCATCGACAGCACTCCGAACCAGGCGACCTTCAGCTGGCTGAAGACCAACCTGGTGGATGCCAGGCTGACGTACCCCGAGCCGGGCAAGATGAACCGGACGCCGGTGTTCACCGACTTCACGGCGGGCAAGGTCGCGATGCTGAACGGGCACCCGACGCTGCTGCGGATGGCCGCCAACGCGAAGGTCGACTTCGGGACGGCGCCGATCCCCAAGAAGGACGGCCTGGCCAGGACGGGCAGTCTCGGGGTGGCCGACTGGATGATGGCGTTCAAGGCCAACGGCCACAAGAACGAGATCCGCAAGTTCCTGAGCTTCGTCTACGCGAAGGACAACCAGCTCAAGTTCGACGGGACGTACAACCTGCTGCCGGTCACCCAGGACGCCTTCGCTGAGATGACCGCGGACGGCAGGCACGAGGACCTGAAGCAGTTCGCGGCCGGGCTGACCAACGCCAGCTTCTACCCGTTCGGTGACCCGGCCTGGGTCGAGGTCAGCAACCGGATCAAGGCGGGGATCGGCGGGGCCGTGACCGGGGACGCCAAGCAGGTGCTGGAGGGGCTGCAGGAGGCCGCGGTCAAGGAGGCCGCCCGGGTCCGGAAGTGAACCCGGGGGCCGCCGGGTGCTGCGTCAGAGGGTGATCGCGTAGGCCTTGCGCAGGGTCTCGTGGACCGTCCAGGTGGTGCGGTCGCCGGCGCGCAGGACGGCGCAGTCGCCCGGGCCGACGTGCAGGGTCGGGCCGCCCTCGATCTCGATGGTGGCCCGGCCGCTCAGCACCACGAACAGCTCGTCCGCCTCGACGTCGGTGACCACGCCCGGGGTGATCTGCCAGATGCCGCGGAGCTGGCGGCCGTCGGGGGACTCGGAGAGGACGCGGCCGGAGACCTCGGGAGTGCCGGAGACGATCTGGGCCGGGTCCAGCGGGTCGGGTTCGAGATCGGCGGTGGGGATGTGCAGCGCGAAACTTTCGGTCATGGGCCGACGCTAGTGGGGGCGCGGACGTCGTGCGGGGCGCAGAGTGTGTCGGGTGCGCGGGGGAGAATGACACTCCGTAGTGGTGGGCGGAGGTGGAGCGTGGACGAGCTGAGCGAGCGGGACCAGGCGGTGCTGGAGCTCGAAGGACGCCAGTGGCGTACGGCGGGGGCCAAGGAGCGGGCCGTCCGGGAGGAGCTGGGGCTCTCCAGTACGCGGTACTACCAGCTGCTGAACGCCCTGCTGGACCGGCCGGAGGCGCTGGCGCATGCGCCGGTCCTGGTGAACCGGCTGCGGCGGGTGCGGGAGGCCCGGCGGGGGGCCCGGTAACCCGGCGGGTGCTTCGGCGGGCACGGCTGGGTATGGGTCCCGGCATGGGGCTTGAGGAGACTTTGCAGCTGAGGACGGACGCCGGACGCCAGGGCCTGGAGGCGGTCCTCGCCTCGCCGCGCGACGCGGTGGTGGCGCTGGACTTCGACGGGACGCTCGCGCCGATCGTGGCCGATCCCGACCGGGCGCGGGCGCACCCCGGGGTGGTGGGGGCGCTGCGGGGGCTGGCACCGCGGGTGGGCGCGACGGTGGTGGTCACCGGCCGGCCGGCCGGGCTGGCCGTCGAGTACGGCGGGTTCGACGGCATCGACGGTGTGGTGGTGCTGGGGCACTACGGGGCCGAGCGCTGGGAGGGCGGCGTGGTGACGGCGCCGCCGGTCCACCCGGGGGTGGACGCGGCGCGGGCGGTGCTGGACGCCGCGCTGGCGGCGGCCGGTGCGCCGGCGGGGACGTGGGTGGAGGACAAGGGGCGCTCGCTGGCGGTGCACACGCGGCGGACGGAGGCCCCGCAGGAGGCGCTGGAGCTGCTGCGCGCGCCGGTGGAGGCCCTGGCCGCGGAGCACGGGCTGGTGGTGGAGCCGGGCCGGCTGGTGCTGGAGCTGCGGCCGCCCGGGGTCGACAAGGGGGCCGCGCTGAGCGGGTTCCTGCGGGAGCGGGGCGCGCGGACGGTGCTGTACGCCGGGGACGACCTGGGGGACGTGGCGGCCTTCGCGGCGGTGGAGAAGCTGCGCGCGGAGGGCGTGGCCGGGCTGCTGGTGTGCAGCGCCGCGGCCGGGGACGCGCCGGTGAGGGAGCTCGCCGACCGGGCCGACCTGGTGGTCGACGGCCCGGCCGGCGTGGTCGAACTGCTGGAGCGGTTGGGGGCGGAGCTCGGCCGGCGGGAGTGATCAGCCGAGAGCGGCGAGCTGGTCGAGGAACCACTGCTGGGGCGGCAGCGCCGTCGCGGCGGCGGCGAGGCGCTTCGTGCGGTCGGCGCGTTCGCCGGCGGGCATGGTGAGCGCGGTGTGCAGGGCCTCGGCGGTGGCGACGACGTCGTACGGGTTGACGGTGAGGGCGTCGTCGGCCAGCTCGGCGTACGCGCCGGCCTCGCGGGAGAGGACGAGCGCGCAGCCGCGGTCGGAGACCACCGGCACCTCCTTGGCGACCAGGTTCATGCCGTCGCGGATCGGGTTGACCAGGGCGACGTCCGCCAGCCGGTAGGCGGCCAGCGACCGCGGGAAGTCGTCGTTGACGTGCAGGATCAGCGGCTGCCAGGTGGGCGTGGCGAACTCGGCGTTGATCTCGGCGGCGAGCTGCCGGACCCGGGCGGTGTACTCGCGGTACTCGGCGAGGTCGGTGCGGGACGGGTACGCGAAGGCGAGGTGGACGACGCGGTCCCGCCACTCGGGGTGGGTGTTCAGGAGGTGCCGGAACGCCTGGAAGCCGCGGACGATGTTCTTGCTCAGCTCGGTGCGGTCGACCCGGACGACGGTGCGGCGGTCGCCGACGGCCTCGCGCAGGGCGGCGAGGCGCTCGTCGACGTCCGGGCGGTGGGAGCGCTCGCGCAGGAAGTCGGCGTCGGCCCCGAGGGCGTGGACGCCGAGCCGGGTGGTGCGGCCCCGGAGGGTGACGGTGAGCTCGGTGCGGTCGACGGTGGCGCCGAGGAGCTGCTCGCAGCAGTCGGCGAACGCCAGGGCCCAGCGGCGGGTGAGGAAGCCGGCCCGGTCGGCGCCGAGGATGCCGGTGAGGACGGCCTCGGCGACGTAGTCGGGCAGCAGCCGGAAGTACTCCGGCGGGGCCCAGGGGGTGTGCGAGAAGTGGCCGATCCGCAGGTCGGGCCGGGCGGCGCGGAGCAGGGCCGGGGTCAGCGAGAGGTGGTAGTCCTGCACCAGGACGGCCGCTCCCGGGGCGGCCTCGGCGGCGAGGGCGTCGGCGAAGGCGGTGTTGTAGGCCGTGTAGGCCTGCCATTCGGTGCGGAACCCGGCGTCGAAGGAGGGGGCCGTGGGGGTGGCGTAGAGCAGGTGGTGGACGAACCAGAGGGTCGAGTTGGCCACGCCGTTGTAGGCGCGGGCGAAGGTCTCCGGGTCTATGCCCAGCATGCGGACGGCCTGCCCGCCGGTATCGTGGCCGGCCCGGTCGAGGCGGCCGTCCGGCGCCTCCCGGGCGGCCCGGCGGTCGGCGTCGCCCAGGGCCGCGCAGACCCAGACGGCCTCAGGGTCGTCGATGGCGGAGAGCCCGGAGACCAGGCCGCCGCCTCCTCTCCGGAGGGTCAGGGTGCCGTCGTCCGCGGTGCTGAACGACACCGGTCCCCGGTTGGAGGCCACCAGGACGGGGGCGGTGCCGGTCGGATTCGAACGTTCGGTCGTGAGATCGCCCATGACTGGTTGGTTGCCGGGGGTCTGCGGACCCAAACCCTTCAGTGCCGGGTGGCGTACTCGGGGACGGTGTGCATCGGGGGGCGTTCGAGGGCGGTGACCGGGTGGGTGTGGGCGGTGAACGCGCGGGTTTCCGGGTCACGGGTGAACTGGGTGAGCAGCGGGTGCACCAGGTCGGCGGAGGCCTTGAGCCGGTGGGTGCGGTCGAGCCGTTCCAGCGCCGTGCGGTAGATGGTGGCGGCCATCCGGCCGAGCGCCTGGCCGTCCTGGTGGCGGTGGTGGCGGACGCCGACGTCGACCTGGGCGAGGGCGTCCAGGCCGGCGGTCTCCAGGGCGTCGACCAGCAGGCCGAGTTCGACGCCGTAGCCGGTGGGGAACGGGAGGCGTTCGAGCAGGGAGCGGCGGGCCGCGTACTCGCCGCCGAGGGGCTGGACGAAACCGGCGAGTTCCGGCCAGTGCAGGTTGAGCAGCGGGCGGGCGACCAGCTCGGTGACCCGGCCGCCGCCGGCCGGCACCACGGCTCCTTCGGTCTCCAGCGGCCGGTCGTACATGGCCTTGACCAGCTGGATCTCCGGTTCGGTGAGCAGCGGGCCGACGATGCCGGAGACGAAGGCCGGGTCGAACTCGCGCAGGTCGGCGTCGACGAAGCAGACGATCTCCCCACGGGTGACCAGCAGCGAGCGCCAGAGCACCTCGCCCTTGCCGGGGGCGGCCGGCAGCCGGGGGAGGATGTCGTCGCGGTGGACCACCCGGGCGCCGGCCTCGGCGGCCTCGGCGGCGGTGCGGTCGGCGGAGCCGGAGTCGACCACGACCAGTTCGTCGACCAGCGGCAGGCGTTCCATCAGTTCGCGGCGGATGGTGCGGACGATGTCGCCGACGGTGGCCTCCTCGTCCAGGGCGGGCAGGACGACGCTGACGGTGCCCGCGCGGCCGGCGGCCCGCTTGGCGTCCAGCAGGGTGCGCACCGGACGGTCGGCCGCGCTCCACGACCGGCGGCGCAGCCAGGACGCCGCCTGTGGGAGGAGCTCGGGTGTCGGGTCGGCGGGCACGGGTCTCTCCTCGGCGGGGGGTCGGCTGGGACGGGCTGGGAAGGGCCGGGACGGGTCATCTCGCGTGGCGGACGGTCCCGTTCGGGGTTGACGCCTTCGGATACAGTCTTCGTACAGCGGTCGGACCTTCGCACGCCGGGGTCACCGTTGAGCAAGACCAACAACTTCACAGAGCTCATCCAGAGGGACTGAGGGAACGGCCCGTTGACGTCCCGGCAACCTTCTCGCGCGGCTGTCGTTACAGGCCCCGGCGGGACAGGTGCCAATTCCGGCCTGTGGCGCGACCGCGTCACGGGGAAGATGAGGAGAGAGGCCTCCGCCATCATGGCTATCACTGCGACGACTCCTTCTGGCGCCGCACCCGCAACCGTTGACCTCGGCCCCGCCGCCGCCCTGTCCTGTCGCGAGTGCGGTAGCCGGTTCCCGCTCGGTCCGAGCTTCGCCTGTCTGGAGTGCTTCGGGCCGCTGGAGATCGCGTACGACTTCGGCGGCGAGGCCGCGGAGGAGCTGCGCAAGCGGATCGAGGCCGGGCCGGCGTCGATCTGGCGGTACGCGCCGCTGCTGCCCGTGCCGGCCGACGTGGCCGGGAAGCCCAACCTGAACCCCGGCTGGACCCCGCTGGTGAAGGCGGACAACCTGGGCCGCGAGCTCGGGTTCACCGCCCAGCTGCACATCAAGGACGACTCCGGGAACCCGACCCACTCGTTCAAGGACCGCGTGGTCGCCTGTGCGATCGAGGCGGCGCGGGCGTTCGGTTTCACCACGCTCTCCTGCTCCTCGACCGGCAACCTGGCCGGTGCGGTGGGCGCCGCGGCCGCCCGGGCCGGTTTCAAGTCCTGCGTGTTCATCCCGCACGACCTGGAGCAGGGCAAGGTCGTGATGGCCGGTGTCTACGGCGGTGAGCTGGTGGGCATCGAGGGCAACTACGACGACGTGAACCGCTTCTGCTCGGAGCTGATCGGCGACCCGGCCGGCGAGGGCTGGGGCTTCGTCAACGTCAACCTGCGCCCGTACTACGGCGAGGGCTCGAAGACGCTGGCGTACGAGATCTGCGAGCAGCTGGGCTGGCGCCTGCCGGAGCAGATCGTGATCCCGATCGCGTCGGGTTCGCAGCTGACCAAGATCGACAAGGGGCTACAGGAGCTGATCAGGCTCGGTCTGGTCGAGGACCGGCCGTACAGGATCTTCGGTGCCCAGGCGGCGGGCTGCTCGCCGGTGTCGGTGGCCTTCAAGACCGGCAGCGACGTGATCCGCCCCGTCAAGCCCGACACCATCGCCAAGTCGCTGGCGATCGGCAACCCGGCCGACGGCCCGTACGTGCTGGACATCGCCCGCCGCACCGGCGGCGCCGTCGAGGACGTGACGGACGCCGAGGTGGTGGCCGCGATCAAGCTGCTGGCCCGGACCGAGGGCATCTTCGCCGAGACCGCGGGCGGGGTGACCGTCGGAGTACTGAAGAAGCTGGTCGAGACCGGGCAGCTGGACCCGGCCAAGGAGACCGTCGCGATCAACACCGGCGACGGCCTGAAGACGCTGGACGCCGTCTCCGACGCCGGGATGACCGCCGTCATCCGCCCGACGCTGGCGTCGTTCCGCGACGCCGGCCTCGCGTCCGCCTGACCCCTCCACCCCGCCGCAAGGAGAAGCCCCATGAGCGCCAACGTCCGCATCCCGACCATCCTGCGCACCTACACCGGCGGCGCCGCCGAGGTGGCCGCCGAGGGTGCCACTCTCGGTGAGGTCATCGCCGACCTGGAGAAGAACCACGCCGGGATCGCCGCCCGGATCCTGGACGACACCGGCAAGCTGCGCCGTTTCGTCAACGTCTACGTCAATGACGACGACGTGCGGTTCGCGGAGGGCCTGGCGACCGAGATCGCGGACGGCGCGAGCGTTTCGATCATTCCCGCGGTGGCCGGCGGCTGCTGAGCCGCACCGCCGACGGGAAGGCCGTCCGGGTGTACGGAATTCCGTACACCCGGACGGCCTTCGCATTTCCCCGCGAGCTTCCGGGTGTTCCCGGGGTGTCCCAGGTGCTTCCGGGATTCTTCCGGGGCCGCCGTGAAGGCCGCCCGCCCGGGCGCTTTCCCGGGCCGTCCCCGCGCGCCGCATTCCGGCGGGAATATTTCCCCGGCCAGTCGGAGTAGAGTGTCGCTCGGCCGGGAAGAGGGCCTCCCCTCCCCCCTCGCACCGGTCGTCGCCCCCCTGTTGCGCCCCGTACCGCCGGTGTCTGTCCGGCCGCTGAGACCGGCGCCGGGCCCGCGGCCGTGAAACATGTCAGGCCGGTGTCAGAATTCTTGAGGGCATTTGGGTAATTCGTCCGCTATGTCCGGCGTGAAATGTGAAGTTTCTGGGCTTTTGGCCCGTCCTGTCCCCTGACGGGCCAGGGGAATTCCCGGCGGCTGGCTCTGTTGCAGAGGGCGTCGAGCCGGATACATTCAGCCGCGGTCGACGCAATCGCCCCTTCATCGGACACCGTCCGGTGGCTCGGCGGGGGGATTGTGGCGTGCACGGCTGCGCCCAGGGGGGGTTCCCCGGGCCGGCCTCAAACCAGACCCGGGCCCGCGACCTGCGGGCGCGTGAAGGGCCAGCACAGCACTAGGGGAGTTCGGAATGGCTCAGGGCACCGTCAAGTGGTTCAACGCGGAGAAGGGCTACGGCTTCATCGCGGTCGACGGTGGTGCGGACGTCTTCGTCCACTACAGCGCGATCCAGATGGACGGCTACCGCACCCTTGAGGAGGGCCAGCGGGTCGAGTTCGAGATCTCTCAGGGGCAGAAGGGCCCGCAGGCGGACATGGTCCGCGCGGCGGTCTGACCTTTCCGGCACCCAGGAGTTCGGCTCGGCCCATCGGCTGGTGCACCTCTTGCTTCGCGACGGGCCCGTGCGACACATGTCGTACGGGCCCGTCGCCGTGTCCGGGGAGTGGCCGGTGCGGCTCGCGGGTTGCCCATTGGGCTTGCACTCGCCCACCCAGAGTGCTAATCATTGGCGTTAGCACTCACAGCGTGAGAGTGACAGCGGACCGGGTCGGTGAGGCCCCCGGGAGCGGTAGGGGAAAGGACCCCCGCACACCAGGGCCGTCCGTCGCGGGCACCCCTTGGTCCGAGCAGTCGACCGTGTCCCGGAGGACCACTTCTGATGGCCAAGATCATCGCCTTTGATGAGGAAGCTCGCCGCGGCCTTGAGCGTGGCATGAACCAGCTCGCCGACGCAGTGAAGGTCACGCTCGGCCCCAAGGGTCGCAACGTCGTGCTGGAGAAGAAGTGGGGCGCCCCCACGATCACCAACGACGGTGTCTCCATCGCCAAGGAGATCGAGCTCGAGGACCCCTACGAGAAGATCGGCGCGGAGCTCGTCAAGGAGGTCGCCAAGAAGACCGACGACGTCGCGGGTGACGGCACCACCACCGCCACCGTGCTCGCCCAGGCGCTCGTCCGCGAGGGTCTGCGCAACGTCGCCGCCGGCGCCAACCCGATGGCCCTGAAGCGCGGTATCGAGAAGGCCGTCGCCGCCGTCTCGGACCAGCTGCTGGCCCAGGCCAAGGACGTGGAGACCAAGGAGCAGATCGCCTCCACCGCCTCCATCTCGGCCGCCGACACCCAGATCGGCGAGCTCATCGCCGAGGCCATGGACAAGGTCGGCAAGGAAGGCGTCATCACCGTCGAGGAGAGCAACACCTTCGGTCTGGAGCTCGAGCTCACCGAGGGCATGCGCTTCGACAAGGGCTACATCTCCGCCTACTTCGCCACCGACCTGGAGCGCATGGAGGCGACGTTCGAGGACCCGTACATCCTCATCGCCAACTCCAAGATCGGCTCGGTCAAGGACCTGCTCCCGCTGCTGGAGAAGGTCATGCAGAGCGGCAAGCCGCTCGTCATCATCGCCGAGGACGTCGAGGGCGAGGCCCTGTCGACCCTGGTCGTGAACAAGATCCGCGGCACCTTCAAGTCCGTCGCCGTCAAGGCCCCGGGCTTCGGCGACCGCCGCAAGGCCATGCTCGGCGACATCGCCATCCTCACCGGTGGCACCGTGATCTCCGAGGAGGTCGGCCTCAAGCTGGAGAACGCCGGCATCGACCTGCTGGGCACCGCCCGCAAGGTGGTCATCACCAAGGACGAGACCACCATCGTCGACGGTGGCGGCGACAGCGACCAGGTCGCCGGCCGCGTGAACCAGATCCGCGCCGAGATCGAGAACAGCGACTCGGACTACGACCGCGAGAAGCTCCAGGAGCGCCTCGCCAAGCTGGCCGGCGGCGTGGCCGTCATCAAGGCCGGCGCGGCCACCGAGGTGGAGCTCAAGGAGCGCAAGCACCGCATCGAGGACGCCGTCCGCAACGCCAAGGCCGCCGTCGAGGAGGGCATCGTCGCCGGTGGTGGCGTCGCGCTGCTGCAGGCCGGTGTCGCGTTCGACAAGCTGGAGCTCGAGGGCGACGAGGCCACCGGTGCCAACATCGTCCGCGTGGCCCTGGAGGCCCCGATCAAGCAGATCGCGACCAACGCCGGCCTCGAGGGCGGCGTCGTGGTGGAGAAGGTGCGCAACCTCCCCGCCGGTCACGGCCTGAACGCGGCCACCAACACCTACGTCGACCTGATCGCCGAGGGCATCATCGACCCGGCCAAGGTCACCCGTTCCGCGCTGCAGAACGCCGCCTCCATCGCGGCGCTCTTCCTCACCACCGAGGCCGTCATCGCCGACAAGCCGGAGAAGGCCGCTGCGGCCGCCGGCGGCGGCATGCCGGGCGGTGACATGGACTTCTGATCCTCCGGGGTCGGTCGTTTCCTGATCGCACGGGCGGTTCCCCTCGGGGAGCCGCCCGTGCGGCGTTCGTGCCGGGCGCACTTTGGGACAATGGACGGATGGCTTCCTCCGACGACATCGAGACCGCCCTGCACAACGCGCGGGCGCTGATCCTGGCCGACCTGACCGCGAAGGACGTGGCGGACGCCGCGGTGGTGTCGCTGGTCGAGACGGCCGTGACCCACCGCCGCTGGTGGCTGGAGCAGTGGCCGGACGGCACCGAGTACGTGCTCGGGCTGGTCGCACAGGACGTCCAGGACGCGCTGCTGGAGGCCTACGGCCGCTGGCCGCTCTGCGCCTCCTGCGCGGCCGACGGGGACCCGCACGCGCTCAGCGTCGAGCCCGAGCTGGGCCCGGAGCCGCACTGGGTCTGCGGCAAGGAGGGCATGGTCGTGGCCCCCGTCGGGCAGCTGGCCTAGGCCCCGGCGCCTGCCGTCGGGCGGACCGGACTCCGGCGACGGGCCTCAGCCCTCCAGTGCGGCGAGTTCGGCGGCCAGGTTGGCGCGGGCGGGGGCGTCGAAGCGCGCGTGGGCGGTGGGGGTGCGGTAGAGCGCGGGCAGCGCGAGCAGCTGGCGCAGGACCGCCGCCCGGCCGGCCCGGAAGTCCGGCTCGGGGACGAAGGCGTACTCCTCCCGGACGGCGGCGGCATACGCCGCGTACGCCTCGGGGGTGGTGCCGAGGACGGCGAGGTCCGCGTCGCAGAGCACCTCGCCGTCGCGGTCGCCGGGCTCGGGGTGGTGGGTGACGGTGAGCCGGACCAGCCGGGCCACCTCGGCGGTCCGCCGCTCCGGGAGGCCGGCCTCGGTGAGCGCCCGGACGGCGAGGGCGGCGCTGCGTTCCTCGTTCTCGGAGCGGTCGGGGCGGTAGACGGCGTCGTGGAACCAGACGGCGAGGCGGACGCTGTCCGGGTCCCCGGCGTGCCCGGCAAGCGCGTCCACCTGGTGCAGCATCGCCCGCAGGTGGTCGGTGGTGTGGTAGCGGCGCTGCGGCTCGGCCCAGCGGTGCAGCAGGTCGCGCCCGTAGGGCTCGGGGTCGGCGCTCGCGCCGCAGCGGTGCAGCAGGGCGGTCCAGGCGGTGAGCAGGTCGTCCGTCGGCATGGGAGCCATTGTGGTGGTCCGGCGCGCCGGGGGTTCGGCCGGGGCTTCCACTGGACCTATAGGTAGTTTGGCGATATATGTAGTTCCATGACCGAACGCTCCATGCAGGAGCCCACGCTGCTTCTGCTCACCGCACTGGCCGACGCCCCCAGACACGGCTACGCGCTGATCCAGGAGGTCGCCGCGATCTCGGGCGGCCGGGTCGCGATGCGCACCGGCACGCTCTACGGCGCCCTCGACCGGCTGCTCCAGCAGGGCCTGATCGAGGTCGCGGCCGAGGATGTCGTGGACGGCCGGGCCCGGCGCACCTACGCGCTGACCGTCGCCGGCCGGGCCGCGCTCTCCACCGAGGCGGAGCGGCTGCGCGCCGTCGCCAGCGAGGCGGAACGCCGCCTCTCCGCGTTTCACCCAAGGGCCAGGGGGACCTTCGCATGACCATGAACACGCCGACCGTCGCGATGAAGGCGGCGCTCCAGTTCTACCCGGCACGCTACCGCCGTGAGCGCGGGGACGAACTCGCCGCCGTCTTCTCCGACACCACGGCCGAGGCCGGGAAGCCGGCCGTCGTCCGGGAGGCGCTCGACCTCGCCGCGTACGGCCTGCGGGTGCGCACCCGGCTGACCGCCTTCTCGCCCGGCGGGCGGCTGCTCGCACTGGCCGCACCGCTGATCGCCGGGGCGGCCGCGGGGGCCGGGCTGTACCCGTGGGTCGGCGACTCGGACCAGCTCGCCTGGCGGCTCGAGCACACCTCGTCGGTGGTGACGCTGGTGGCCGCCTTCGCGCAGCCGGTTGCGTCGCTGCTGCTGGCCCTCGCCGCGCTGCTGGGGCGGTGGGCGGAGGCGCGGGTGATCTCGGTGGCGGTGATGGCTGCCGGGCTGCTCGGGATGAAGGAGGTCTTCGTGGCGGACGGGATCAACGCGTGGGGGGTCCTGGCCGTCGGCTCTTCGGCGATGCCGTTCCTGCTTTCCGGCCTGCTGGTGATCGCGGCGCCGCGGGAGATGCTGGGCGAGCCGACCTGGCGCAGCCGCGGCCTGGTGCTGGCGTCGGCGGTCGGCGGCTGGCTGGTGATCGCCTCCCAGGGTGGCTTCGACTCCCACTACATGCTGAACGGCCCGCGCTCGGCCGTGCTGGTGGTCGTCCCGCTGTTCCTGGTGCTGACGGCGCTGCGCGGCCGGCTGGTGCCGGCGGCGATCGGGCTCGCGATGCTGCCGCTGACCGCCACCTTCAGCATGTTCACCCTCTGGCAGACGACCGGCGGCCTCTGGAACCTGTTGCCGATCTCCGCCGTGGCGGTGGCGCTGATCGTGGCGCCGCTGATGATCGGGCGCGGGGTCGGGGCGGGTGGCGCGCACAGCATCGCCTGATCGGACGCCCGGCCGGACGCCCGGTCACGCGCCCGGCCGGGCGTTCGACGGAAGACGCGACGGAACGCCCGGCGGAAGGCGCGACGGAGTGCCCGGCGTAAAGCCGCGCAGGGCTCGCCGCCGCCGGGCGGATGTGGCAGGCTTCGCATATGTCTAGACCAATTTTCGAAGTCATCGCGCTGACGCCCCAGGACGCCCAGGCCGCCGAGTCGGGCGGCGCCGACCGGCTCGAACTGGTCACGGACATGGCCGCCGACGGACTCACGCCGTCGGCCGAGGACTTCGCCGGGATCCGCGCCGCCGTGGACCTCCCGCTGCGCGTCATGCTCCGCATCCGGGACGGCTTCACGCCCGGCGACCTGGACGGGCTGCGGGCCCGCGCCGCCGCACTCCGGGCCGAAGGGGCGGACGAGTTCGTCTTCGGCTTCCTGGACGCCGACGGCGCCGTCGACCTCGCCGCCACCGCGGCCGTCGCCGAGGCGGTGGCCGGCTGCCGCTGGACCTTCCACCGGGCGATCGACCACAGCGCCGACCGGGCCGCCCTCCGCGCGGCCGTCGGCGTACTGCCCGGGCTGGACACCTTCCTCACCTCCGGCGCGGCCGCCGGTGTGGACGCCGGCCGGGAGGTGCTCGCGGCCGAGCTGGCCCGGGCCGGCGAGCCGGGGTACGGCCAGCGGATCCTGATCGGCGGCGGGCTGCGGGCCGAACACCTGCCGGGCCTGCGGGCGGCCGGCTTCGACGCCTTCCACGTCGGCGGTGCGGTCCGCGCCGACGGGTGGCGGTCGCCGGTGGACGCGGGCAAGGTCGCCGAGTGGCGTGCCCTGATCGATGGCTGAGCGTGGAAGCGCCGACGGCTGAGCGATCGGTGGCCGTCGGCTCGGTGGGAAGGGGACCGGCATCGGCCGGTCCCCTTCCTTGTGGGTGCCGCCTTCCCGCTGGGTGTCGCCCCGCTCAGCCCAGCTGCTCGGGCAGCGGCTCGGCGTGCAGCACCGCCAGCCCGGAGACGGCACGGGTGAGTGCCACGTACAGGCGGCGCAGGCCGGTCCGCCCGTCCGGCTCGCCGGCGACCACCGCGGCAGGCTCGTCCAGCACCACGTAGTCGTACTCAAGGCCCTTGGCCAGCGAGGCCGGGACGAGGGTCAGCCGGGCCTCGGCGCTGGTCTCGGCGCCGGGGGAGAGGTGCGGCAGGCCGGCCGCGTCGAGCGCCTCGGCGAGCAGCGGGATGCGCGCGTCGGCGGCGATCAGGCCGGTCGAGCCCTCGTGCTCCAGCGCCCGGTGGCAGGCCTCGACGACCGCCTTCTCCAGCCCGTCCTCCGGGACGCGGGTGATCGTCAGCGAGCCGGGCGCCTCGCGGACCGAGGTCGCCGGGGCGAGGCCGGGGGCGATCGCCGGCAGCAGCCGGGAGGCGTAGGCGATGACCTCCTCGGGGACGCGGAACCCCTTGGTCAACTCCTCGATGTGGGCGGCCGGTTTGCCCAGGTGGTGCAGGGCGTCCGGCCAACTCGCCGTCGCCCACGGGGTGGTGCCCTGGGCGAGGTCGCCGAGGACGGTCGCCGAGCCGGTGGTGCAGCGGCGGCCGACCGCGCGGTACTGCATCGGCGAGAGGTCCTGCGCCTCGTCCAGCACCACGTGCCCGAGCGAGGCCGTGCGGTGGACGAGGTCCGCGGTCTCGTCCACGAGGACGGCGTCGGCCTGTGTCCAGCGGGCGGTCTTCACCGAGCGGCCGGGCTTGGGCCAGAGCACCGTCCGCTGCTCCTCGGGGGTGAGGACGCCCTCCGCACACGCGGCCAGGAACTCCGGGTCGGAGAGCAGCCGCAGCACCAGCTTGGCCGGTTCGACCAGCGGCCAGCACTCCTTGACCACCGCCTTGACCTCCGAGTTGCGGGCCACCGCGTCCTGCACCCGGTCGTCCGGGGCCTCGCCGCCCTGCTCCATCTTCAGCAGCACGGCGTGCGCGATCCGCTGCGGCAGGGCCTCCCTGGCGGCGCCGTAGCGGATGTCGCGGTCCTTCAACTCCTCGATGATCTCGACCAGTTCGTACGCCGGGACGCGCCAGCGCCGGGAGCCGCGGACCACCACGCAGGGCTCGGTGGGCAGGGTGATGCCGGCCCGCACCGCCCGGCGCAGCACCTCGGCCATCCGGGCGTCGCCCTTCAGCCGGGCCGCCTCGGCGGTGTCCTCGGCCTTCACCTCGACGTGCGCGACCAGCTGCTGGACGGTGGCCTGGGCGACGTCCAGCTCGCCGAGGGCGGGCAGCACCTGCTCGATGTAGGAGAGAAAGGCGTTGTTCGGCCCGATCACCAGGGTGCCGGTCCGGGCGAGCCGCTCGCGGTGCGCGTACAGCAGGTAGGCCACGCGGTGCAGGCCGACGGCGGTCTTCCCGGTACCCGGGGCGCCCTGGACGCAGACGGTGCCGGTGATGTCGGCGCGGACGATCTCGTCCTGCTCGGGCTGGATGGTGGCGACGATGTCGCGCATCGGTCCGACGCGGGGCTTCTCGATCTCGGCGGCGAGCAGCGCGGAGACGGTGTTCCCCCCGGCGGAGCCGGAGAAGGTCACGGCGTCCGGGTCGGAAAGGCGCTCGTCCTCGTACGCGGTGAGCTCGCCGCCGGTGTAGCCGAAGCGCCGGCGGCGGTCGACGTCCATCGGTTCGGCCCGGCTGGCCCGGTAGAACGGCTGGGAGACCGGCGCGCGCCAGTCGATCACCATCGGGTCGCCGTCGGCGTCGTGGACGTGCCGGCGGCCGATGTAGAAGTTCTCCCCGCCGGAGCCTTCGGAGAGCTCCTCGCTGATCGCGTGCAGGTAGTCGAGGCGGCCGAAGAAGAGCGGGGTGTGCGAGAGGTCGGCCAGGGCGGCGATCCGGGCCTCGATCTGGTTCTGCAGCACGATGGCGGTGACCCAGGTGCCGGTCACGTCGCGGATGTCGAGCGACTGGACGTCCTCCCGCATGGCGCGCAGGGCGGCCCGGGAGGCGGCCAGGTGGTCGCGTTCGCGCTGGAGGGGGTCAGTGGTGGGGGTGGCGGGCACAGCGAACCTTCCCGGCTGCCCCGGAGACGGGCGCAGCGGATCGTTGGAGCTCACGGTGGACACAGCCGACCGGTTGCCGTGCGGTCGGCGCCTCCCCCGGCTGCCTGCGGGACTCAGCAGGTACCACGGTTCGGGAGGGGGCAGACGGACGATCCTAGACGGCCCGCGGCCCCGGTGCTATCCAGTTGTGCCGTGCTGCCCCGGACCGCGTACCCGACCGCCTGGAAGGCCGGCACGCGCAGCCCCGCGACCGCCTCGGCGTCCTCTCCCACTTCTCCCGTCCCGTAGGGGGAGGCGTAGGGGGTGGCGGGGGTCTCCGTACACCCGGAGGACGACTTCCGGCCCGTCCGGTACGGCCTTTGGGGTGATGTGCCCGGCCCGCCACGGACCTACCGTTGAAGACATGAGCACCGTACACGTCACGGCGCCGCGAGTGCCGAACCAGAAGTCCGCCCCCGCCCGCCCCGCGGGCGCCACCGCTATCGCGGCCACCGGCCCCGGCCGGCACCGCAGCCCGCTGAAGACCGCCGTCCGCAACGTCGGCATCGCCCTCGACACCGCCGCGCGCGTGGTCTTCCTCGGGCGCGACGGCGTCAGGTACTAGGCGTCAGATCCAGGCGTCAGGCACCGGCCGTCAGAGCACGTCGTCCGCGTCGATGATGCGGTAGGCGTAGCCCTGCTCCGCCAGGAAGCGCTGGCGGTGGGCGGCGAAGTCCTGGTCGACGGTGTCGCGGGCCACCACCGAGTAGAAGTGCGCCGCGTGGCCGTCCGCCTTCGGTCGCAGGACACGGCCCAGGCGCTGGGCCTCCTCCTGGCGGGAGCCGAAGGTGCCGGAGACCTGGATGGCGACGGTCGCCTCCGGCAGGTCGATGGAGAAGTTGGCCACCTTGGAGACCACCAGGACGCTGATCTCCTTGGTGCGGAAGGCCTCGAACAGCTTCTCGCGCTGGGCGTTGCTGGTCTCGCCCTTGATCACCGGGGCGTTCAGGACCTCCCCGAGCTCGTCCAGCTGGTCGATGTACTGGCCGATGATGAGCGTCTGGTCCTTCTCGTGCTTCTTGACCAGCGCCTCCACCACCCGCCGCTTGGTGGCGGTGGTGGCGCAGAAGCGGTAGCGCTCCTCGGGCTCCGCGGTCGCGTAGGCGAGCCGCTCGGAGTCGGTGAGGGTGACCCGGACCTCGCAGCAGTCCGCGGGCGCGATGTAGCCCTGCGCCTCGATCTCCTTCCACGGGGCGTCGAAGCGCTTGGGGCCGATGAGCGAGAAGACGTCGCCCTCGCGGCCGTCCTCGCGGACCAGGGTGGCGGTCAGGCCGAGCCGGCGGCGGGCCTGCAGGTCGGCGGTGAACTTGAACACCGGCGCGGGCAGCAGGTGGACCTCGTCGTAGACCACCAGGCCCCAGTTGCGCGCGTCGAACAGCTCCAGGTGGGCGTAGACACCCTTCCGCTTGGTCGTCATCACCTGGTAGGTGGCGATGGTGACCGGGCGGATCTCCTTCCTGGTGCCGCTGTACTCGCCGATCTCGTCCTCGGTCAGCGTGGTCCGCTTGACCAGCTCGTGCTTCCACTGCCGGGCCGAGACGGTGTTGGTGACCAGGATCAGCGTGGTCGACTTGGCCTCGGCCATCGCGGCCGCGCCGACCAGCGTCTTGCCGGCGCCACAGGGCAGCACCACGACGCCCGAGCCGCCGTGCCAGAAGCCCTCGACCGCCTGCGCCTGGTACGGGCGCAGCTGCCAGCCGTTCTGGTCCAGCTCGATGGGGTGCGCCTCGCCGTCCACGTAGCCGGCGAAGTCCTCGGCGGGCCAGCCGAGTTTGAGCAGCACCTGCTTGATCTGCCCGCGTTCGGACGGGTGGACGACGACGGTGTCGGGGTCCACCCGGGCGCCGACCAGCGGGACGATCTTCTTGGAGCGCAGCACCTCCTCCAGTACCGGGCGGTCGGTGGTGGTGAGCACCAGGCCGTGGGTGGGGTGCTTGCTGAGCCTGAGCCGCCCGTAGCGCGCCATGGTGTCGGCCACGTCGACCAGCAGCGCGTGCGGCACGGGGTAGCGGGAGTACGTCACCAGGGCGTCGACGACCTGCTCGGCGTCGTGCCCGGCGGCGCGTGCGTTCCACAGCCCGAGCGGGGTCACCCGGTAGGTGTGCACGTGCTCGGGCGCGCGCTCCAGTTCGGCGAACGGCGCGATGGCCCGGCGGCAGTCGGCGGCCTTGGGGTGGTCGATCTCCAGGAGAAGAGTTTTGTCGCTCTGGACGATGAGCGGTCCGTCGTTCACGCGGGGAAGCCCTCCACTGGCTGACAGGTCTGTCGGGACGCAGACCCTCCAGTGTCGCCCATCCGGCGGGAAAGGCGGGGGCCCGCCCTGAGGGGGGCTACTTCCACTCGAACACCTTGGCGGTGTTCTTGCCGTCGGCGCCGGACTCGAACTCGAAGACGCCGGCGGTGCCGTTCAGTCGGGAGAACTGCGGGGACGCGGTGGTGAAGTAGACCGAGCCGCGGTACGAGACACCTCCACCCTCGGTGAAGTGGCCGACGCCGCTGCCGTGCCAGGTGATGGTCTGGCCGTCGGCGGTCATGTCGACGCCCTGGCCCTCACCGAACAGGGTGCCGTCCGCGTGCAGTTCCGACTCGTAGGTGGCGAACTCCGTGACCGGGGTGCCGAGGACCTCCCCGGTGCCCTGGAACGAGACCTCGACCACCGGGCCCTCGCCGCCGGCGAGCACCCGCCGGACGGTGTCCTGGCTCTGTATCTCCGCTATCTGATCGCCGAGCATGGTGACTCCTTCCGCGACCCCCCTCCCCTCCGGACTACGCCGCATCGCCGGAGGCGTCAATCGGAGCGCGGTGACCGGTCCGGGCGTCGCTCGTTAGAGCAGGTCATGAACAAGCCGAAGCGTGCCCTCACCGCTCTCGCCCTCCTCGGTTCGGCCTTCGCCGTGACCGCCTCCTCCGCCGGTTCCGCCCACGCCCTCGCGGGCGTCGGCGAGGGCCCCGGCGGGCTGCTCGCGTCCCCCGCCTTTCTGATCGCCGACCTGGCCGGCGCTCCCGAGCTGCCGGTCGGCAAGGACCAGATCGGCACGCTGGCGGACAAGGCCGTCAAGGAGAAGGTCAAGGAGGCCCAGCAGGGCCACTGATCCGGCGGCTACTCCTCCAGTTCGGCCACGCCGGTGATCCGGTGCAGGGCGAAGGTGCGGAGCTCGTCGGCGTGGTGGTCGAAGGCGGTGACGTAGCCGCCTTCGACCTTGACCGGGTCGATGATCCGCTGGCTGGAGAGCCCTTCGGCGTTGAGGTAGCCGATCCACATCCGCTCGCCCAGCAGGACGGCCGTCTGCAGCGCGGCGAGGGTCTCGGCGGCCGGGGTGCGCGGGAGTTGGCGCGGGTCGGGGGCGGCCTCGCGGCGGACGGCCGTGGCGGCGCGGTCGCCGGCCCGGATGGCCTTGATGGCGGCGGCGAGCAGGGTGTCGTCGGGCGTGGGCGGGCCGTCGGGGACGGGGACGGGGGCCGCGCGCGGCGGGGTGCGGTGGCTGTCCGGCCGGGTGATCAGCACGTCGCCCTCGGCGGACTCGGCCGCGGGCGCGTAGCCCATGCCGCGCAGGGCGGCGAGCAGCACGTCCGGCGTGGCCTGGGCGGCGAGCACGGTCGGGGCGAGCAGGCGCAGCCGCAGGTCGACGGAGCGGCGGTCGGCCAGGACCTCGTTCAGCAGCGCCGGGTCGTCGCAGCGCAGGTACGAGGAGGCGGCGCCGACCCGCAGGATGCCGTGCCGGCGGGCGACGTCGTCGATCAGGTAGCCGAGCGGCTGCGGGACGGGCGTGCGCGAGTGCTGCTCCAGGAAGGTCTGGAGGTCGGCGGCGGTGCGGCCGGCGTCGAGGGCGCGGCGGACCGACCCGGGGGTGAACCGGTAGACGGTGGCGCCGCCCTTGGACTCGATGTCGGCGCAGAGCGCGAGCGCCTGGGCGAGCGGGGTGAGCAGCGGGCCGGGGGCGATCGCGGTGAGGTCCGGCTGGAGGATGACGTGGTCCAGCGGCTGCGGCAGCAGCGGGGCCAGCACCTCGGCCGGGTCGGCCTCGGCGGTGAGCAGCGCGCGGGCGGGGGAGGCGAGGGCTCCGCGGCCGGTGATGCCGAGCAGTTCGGCCTCGGCGAGGGTCCAGGCCGTGAGGTCGTCGCGCAGGTCGCGGCCCTGGCCGGTGGCGGGGGTCTGCCCGGCGGAGGCCTGGCCGGCTGGGGTCTGCCCGGCGGGGCCGTGCCCGGTCGTGGGGGCCGGTCCGGTGGCCGGGCCGCCGCGCAGCGGGCGCTGCCAGTGCAGGGTGGGCAGCAGTTCGCCGGCGGTGGCGGCGGTGCCGGGCGGCAGTTCGGCGAGCAGCGCGAGGGCGCCGCGGCGGACGGAGGGGGCGAGCGTGCGGTCCAGCTCGGGGCCGAGTGCGGCGCGTGCCTTGCCCTTGCCGTCCGGGGTGCCGGTGAGGGCGGGGACGCGGGTGGCGGTGAGCCAGCTGCCGGCCAGCAGCAGCCAGCGGTCGGCGGTGTCCTGCTGGAGCCACCCGTCGTACGCCGGGGTGGGTGCCCAGCGTTCGTCGGCCTCGCCGTCGGGGGCCAGCAGTCCCGAGGTGTAGGCGAGTTCGAGCCAGAAGGCGGTCTGCTGCTCGGTGGTCTCCAGGGCCTGTGCGGTCCGCTTGAGATCGCGGACGCCGAGGCCGCCGGCGCGCAGGGTGGGCGGCGGGTTGAGGCCCCAGAGGTCGAGCAGCTCCTCGACGATCCGGACGGCGGTGTGGGCCTGTCCGGCGGCCGCCCTGTCCACAGCCTGTGGATCGCGCGGGGCGGCGGCCGGGGCCGGCTCCGGCTGGACCGGCTCGACCACGCGGTGGGTGCGGCCGCCGCGCAGGTGCAGGGCGAGCTCGCGGGGCAGGACGACGCTGCCGGGGCTGCTGGGCAGCAAGAGGCCGCGGGCCAGCAGCCATTCGACCGGGCTCTGCGCGTCCTCGGCGGTGACCGGGCGGGTGGCGTCCGGGACGGTGCCGGTGGGCGGGCCCCAGACCAGGCGGTCCAGCAGCCGCAGCGCCGGCTCGGGGGCGGTGGCGAGCAGGGCGTCGCAGCGGGCGCGGTCGCCGAGGAGCGCGGTGAGCGCGGCGACGGCGGTCACCGGGTCCGGGGTGGCGGGCTGCCCGGCGGAGGCGAGCAGCTGCTGGAGCCGGGCCGGGGACATGCCGGCGGTGGCGTCGGCCAGCGTCGGGCCGAGCCCGGTCCGGCCGGGGTTGGCGGCGGTGGGCGCGAGCGCCTCGCGGGCCGCGATGACCAGGCGCGGCCCGTTCTCCGGCCCCCAGAGCAGGGCGCGGTCACGCAGGGTGGCGAACGCCCGGGGGAGGGCGGCGCCGACGGCGGACCGGTCGGCGGCGGTCAGCGGGGTGGCGCCCGGGTGCGGCTTGACCCGGGCCGGGCCGGTCAGCAGGGCCTTCACGGTGGCCGGGGAGGCGCCGTCGGGTGCGGCGGCCATCGCCTCGGCGACCTGGAGGGTGAAGCGGTCCAGGCGCTCCAGGGCGCGCAGCGCGGAGGCGCGGGAGGAGAGCCGGGCGGCGAGCTGGGTGAGGTCGCCGGGGACGGGGTTGAGCAGGTCGGGGCGGGACCGGAGCAGGGTGGCGAGGTCGTCGTCCGCGCGGCTGCGGAGCTCCTCGGCGAGGGTGCGGGGGCCGGTGGGCGCCTTGCCGGGGCGTTGGGGGCCCTGCTGTGTGGTCATTCGACCTAGGTTAGTCGCGAGGACGGACGGTGGGGACCGGTCGGCGTGGCCCCGGTTCGGCTGGGTACCGTCTGACCGGCGGCCCCACGACGGCCGCTGCGGCACGGGTGAGGCGGGGTGTGGGGCGATGGCGGACGGCGAGTGGTGGCGCAAGCGGGGGCCGTGGAGCGGGCCACCGGGGGGTGGTGACGGCGCGGGGAGCGGACCTGGCTCCGGCGACGAGGACAGTGTGTACGCCGAGGGGCCCGCGGTGCCGCCGCGGCCCTCCGTGCCGCCTGCCGGGCCCCCGGCGGACCACCCCTTCGACCGGCCGCCCGCCGCGCGGAGGCCGGCGGCCGCCGACGACCCGGGCTCGCCCTGGGTGTCGCAGCCGATCGCGGACGCGGACGGCGATCCGGATGCCGTGCCGGCGCCGTTCACGACCGTGAACGCGGGCGACTGGTCGCTCGTGTCGCTCGACTTCTCGGACGGCCCCGGCCCGGCGGTCAAGCCGGTCCCCGAGCAGCGGACCGCCGCCGAGGGCGCCCCGGGGGAGGAGCCCGCGCAGACCCCGGCGACCGAACCTGCCCCTGCGAAGGGCAGGGGAAGGAGGCGCGGGAAGGGCAGGGCGGCGCCCCCGCCGCAGCCTGCCGCGCCCGACGCCGCCGCCGGGGCCGCCCCGAAGCCGTCCGCGATGGCCGGCCGCCGCCCCTCCCCGCTCCTGCTGCTCGCGGCGGTGACCCTGATCGGCGGCGCGGTCTCCAGCCAGATCGTGGTGATGCTGGTCGGCTGGGGGCTCGGCTACCTGTCCGGCCGACTGACCGACTTCACCCGCAAGGTCGGCATCCTCGGCATCCCGCTGATGACGATGAGCGGCACCACGCTCTGGTTCTGGGGCCGCGCCCAGGGCCGCTGGGGCGAGGCGCTCCAGCCGGGCCAGCAGGTCGGCCAGGTCACGTGGTCGGCCGCTCCCGGCGTGCTGCGCCTGGCGGCCGTGCTGTCGGCGCTGTTCCTGCTGGCCGTGGCGCTGAAGCGGCGTGCCCAGCCGGGGGGCTGACCCGCGGGGCCGGGAGACGGCGGGCGACCGACTCAGCGGTCGGCGATGGTGATCCGGCGGCAGAAGGTCGCGGGCGCGCCGAGGTGTCGGACGATCCAGGCGGCGATGGTGGCCCGGGTGGCGGTGCCCGCGTCCGGGAGCGGAAGCCCGTACGAGACACGGGGGTCGGCGGCGGCCGGTCCGTCCTTGAGCATCGGGGCGCGGACGACGGTCCAGTTCGTTTCGGAGCCGGCCAGCACCGCCTCCATCCGGGCCAGGTCGCGGTGGATCTCCCGATAGAGCCGGTCGACCACCAGCCGCGTCACCACCCGCTGGGCAAAGGGGAGATGGTCGGTCTCCAGGCCTGCCGAGCCCAGCGCCACCAGGTGCTGCACCCCGCCGGCCCGCGCTGCGGTCACCAACTCCCGTGCGCCGTCCGAGAAGACGGTGGTGGCTGCCCGGCCGGTGGTGCCGAGCGCCGAGACCACCGCGTCCTGGCCGGCCAACGGCCCCCGGAGGGAGCCGGGGCGGTGGACGTCGGCCTGCGCGATGCGCGGGGTGCCGTGGGTGAACTCCGGTAGCCGGGCGGGTGTGCGGGCCACCGCCGTGACGGTGTGCCCGGCGGCCAGGGCGAGGTCGACGACCAGGCGGCCGGTGCGTCCGGTGGCGCCGACGACGGCGAGCTTCATCGGGTTCCTCCTTGCGGGCGGCCCTCGCGGTCTCTCGGGGGTGCGCCCTTGCCGATTCATTCAGACAGGCTGTATGACTGAACACAGTGAACCACAACAGTACGGCTCAAGGGAGTGATGGGACATGGGAGTTCAGTACCCCGACCTGGCCGGCAAGGTCGTCGTGATCACCGGAGGCAGCCGCGGCATCGGCGCGGAGACCGCCCGGGCGTTCGCCCGGCAGGGCGCCGCCGTCGCCGTCCTCGGCCGGGACGAGGCGGCCCTCGCCGCTGTCGAGGCGGAGCTGCGCGCGTCCGGTGCCGGGGCGCGCGGCCTGGTCGCCGACTGCACCGACGCCGCCGCGCTCGGCCGGGCCGGCGCCCGGATCGAGGAGGAGCTCGGCCCGGTCGACGTCCTCGCGGCGTTCGCCGGCGGGGACGGTTACCCCGTGCCGACCGTCCGGGAGACCGAGGAACACTGGCGCGCCGTGCTGGACGCCAACCTCACGGCCACCTTCCTCACCGTCCAGGCCTTCCTGCCGGGCCTGTTGAAGCGCGGCAGCGGCTCGGTGATCACCATGGCTTCCACGGCCGGCCGGCTGCCCAGCGGTGCCTCCGCCGCGTACGCCGCCGCCAAGGCGGGGGTACTGATGTACTCCCGCCACCTCGCCCTGGAGCTGGCGGGTGAGGGCGTCCGGGTCAACGCGATCGCGCCCGGCGCCGTCCGCACCGAGCGGACGGCCGCCGTCATGCCGCCCGAGCTGCAGGCGGCGGTTGCCGCCGCCCACCCGCTCGGCAGGCTCGGAGAACCGGCCGACATCGCGGCGGCCACGCTCTTCCTCGCCTCCACCGCGTCCTCGTGGATCACCGGCCAGACGCTGGACGTCAGCGGCGGCCGGGTCATCGTCTGACGCCCCCGGCCGGGGAGTGGAGGGCTCGCCCGGCCGGGGCCCGGAGCCATCGGGGATACTGCCTGTTCACGAGAGGTCCGACGGCCGTTGCACCGGCGGCGGGACGAGCGAGTGGAGGCGAGCGCGATGAGCCCCCGGTCCTACCGGATGGGACAGCGGCAGGCGGACGTGGACGAGACGCGCGCGCGGATCGTCGCGGCCGCGCGGGGGCAGCTGACCGGGGCGGGCACGCTCTCGCTGGACGCGGTCGCCAAGCGGGCGGACGTCGCGCGCGCCACCGTGTACTACCAGTTCGGCTCGAAGACGGGCCTGCTGGAGGCGGTCTGCGACGCGCTCGCGGCCGAGGGCGGGATGGCGCGGCTCGCCGAGGCGTTCGCCTTGCCCGAGCCCTGGCCGGCGGTGGACCGCTTCGTCGAAGTGATGGGCGGCTTCTGGGCGGTGGACCGGGTCTGCACCCGTCGGCTGCGTGCGCTGGCCGCCCTGGACGAGGAGGTGGGCCGGGTCGTCGGTGCGCGCGACGCCCGCCGCCGTGAGGGTGCCGGGGTGCTGGCCGCCCGGCTCGACGGTGCGCCGCAGGACGCGGCGGCGCTGCTGTTCGTCCTCACCGGTTTCGAGACCTTCGACGCGCTGGCGGGCGAGGTGGCCGGCCCCGACGGGGACCTGCGGACGGCTGTCCCGGCCGTCATACGGCTGGTCCGTGGCGCGCTGGGCGGGCCTGCGGCCTGAGGTGCCGCAGGCCCGCCCGGTACGTCTCAGGCCGACGCGGTCGCCGGCACCCACCGCGGGTCGCGGCCCGAGGCCGCCAGCGCGCGGTCGAGCGGCGAGGCGTCGGCGGGCACGGCCGCGGGGGCGGCGAACCCGTCGTACTGGCGGTACATCTCGGCGAGCTCCTCGACCAGCCCGACGGTCGCCACGGCCAGGTCGTCCTCGACCTCGCTCGGCTGGCCGGTGGCGCGGGCGACGTCCCAGGTGTGCACCACCAGTTCCAGGACGAGCATCCGGGCGATGGCCGTCGCGGGCATGGACGACCCGCCCAGGTCCAGCTCGCCCTCCCAGACCGCAGGGTCGGCCCAGGCCGCGACCGCCCGCTCCAGCTGGGCGGCGTAGGCGTCGGCCCACTCCGGGTCGGTGGTGAAGTCGTGTTCGGTCAGGTCCTTCGGGAGTTCCTTGCGCAGGGCCCGGTGCTCCAGGCCGTGGGAGGTGTAGAGCACCCAGTGGTTGACCAGCGTCCGGGTGTCGAAGCCGCTGCAGGGGGTGGGCCCGTCCAGCTGTTCGGGGCGGACGCCGCGGGCGACGCGCGCGGCTTCCGTGGCGGCGCGAGCCATGAGGGGGTGGAGTGCATGACCGTTCATGGGCCGATCCTGGGCCGGGCGGTGCCGCCGGGTCTTGAAGAAACGCGACGGCTAGCCTGGCGGTGTGAACGCTCGTGATCTCGGCCGCGGGGTCCTCCATCCCGGACGGGCGGCGGGCGTGGTCCACCTGGACCGGCTGGAGCCCGCCCCCGGGCTGGCGCGCCTGGTCGAGTACTACTGGCTGGTGCGCTGGGACCGCCGCGGCCTGCCCGTCCACGAGCAGAAGGTGCTGTCCCACCCCAACGTCCACCTCGTCTTCGAGGCGCCGCGGGCCGCCGTCTACGGGGTCGACCGGTCGCTGTTCGTCCGCCGGCTGGAGGGGGCCGGGCACGTGCTGGGGGTGAGGTTCCGGCCGGGCGGGTTCCGTCTGCTCACCGGCCGCCCGGCGGCCGGGCTCGCGGACCGGTCGGTGCCCGCGGCCGGCGTCTTCGGCCCCGGCGCCGACCGGCTCAACGAGGAGGTGCTGTACGGCAGCGCGGAGCCGGCCGCACTGGTGGACGCCTTCCTGCTCGCCCGGCTGCCCGAGCCCGACCCGGTGGCGGGCCGGCAGGCCGAGCTGGCCGCCTCGATGGTCGAGCGCATCACCGCCTCGCCGGACCTGCACCGCGTGGACGAGCTGGCCGGTGAGTTCGGCGTCACCGTCCGCCGGTTGCAGCGCCTCTTCGCCGAGTACGTCGGCGCCGCCCCCAAGTGGGTGCTGCGGCGGGCCCGTCTGCACGAGGCCGCCCAGCGTGCGGACGGGGGCGCGGACGTGGACTGGGCGGCGCTCGCCGCCGACCTCGGCTATGCCGACCAGGCGCACCTCACCCGCGACTTCACGGCGGCGGTGGGGTTGTCCCCGGCCCGTTACGCGGGCGGCTGACCCGTCGTGGTCCGGCCGCGCTGGCGCTCGGCCATCAGCGCGCTCAGCAGCCCCGGGAAGGCCTCCTCGAACTCCTCCCGGCGCAGCGCGTTCATCCGCGAGGTGCCGACGTAGTACTGCCGGATGAGCCCGGCCTCGCGCAGCACGTGGAAGTGGTGGGTGGCGGTGGACTTGCCGACCGGCAACTCGATCGTGCCGCAGGCGAGGTCCTCGGCGGCGGCGTACAGCTCGCCGACGATCAACCGGCGCACCGGGTCGACCACGGCCTCCAGTACCTGCTGAAGGGTGATCTCCCGGATGTCCGGGTGGGGCGGGGTGCGGTCCTGCTGCCCGCCGCGCCGTGTTGTCGCCATCTCTCTCCGATCTCGGGGGCTCGTCGTACGAGGTTGGGCAAAGTATGGCCCGTGTCAAAGTACGACATCCATCGAAGTTTGACAGCTGACGTACTTTCAGGTTCAGTGATCTGCGGCGGCCCGCGGTTCCCGGGCCGCCGTCACCGATCGGAAGGGGGCGATGCGTGATGGCCAGGACGGTGCGGTTCCACGAAATCGGCGGGCCGGAGGTGCTGCGGCTGGAGGACGCGGAGGTCGGCGCGCCCGGCCCCGGCGAGCTGCTGATCCGGGTGGACGCGATCGGCCTCAACCGGGCCGAGGTGCTGTTCCGCAGCGGCCACTACATCGAGCCGGTCCGGGAGTTCCCCGCCGGGCTCGGCAGCGAGGCCGCCGGTGTGGTCGAGGCCGTCGGCCCGGAGGTGACCGGCTTCGAGCCCGGCCAGGCGATCAGCGTGGTGCCCGCGTTCTCGATGAACGACTACGGCGTCTACGCCGAGCGCGCGATCGTCCCCGCCGCCGCTGTGGTCCACCGCCCCGAAGGGCTCGACGCGGTCGCCGGCGCGGCGGTGTGGATGCCGTACCTGACCGCCTACGGCGCGCTGGTCGAGGTCGGCGGCATGCGCGCCGGGGACACCGTCGTCCTCACCGCCGCCTCCAGTAGCGTCGGCCTGGCCGCGATCCGACTCGCCCACCGCGTCGGCGCGGTGCCCATCGCCACCACGCGCACCCGCGCCAAGCGGGACGCCCTGCTCAAGGCGGGCGCGGCCGCGGTGATCGTCACCGAGGAGGAGGGCGTCGTCGGGCGCGTGCTCGAACTGACCGGGGGCCGGGGCGCCGACTTCGTCTTCGACGCCGTCGCCGGCCGTGGCGTGCTCGACCTGGCCAGGGTGGTCGCCCCCGGCGGCACCCTCTTCCTGTACGGCGCCCTGAGCGGCGAGGAGACGCCGTACCCCGGGTTCGAACTCGGCATGCCGGCGCTGAACATGCGCACCTACACGCTGCACGAGATCACCAGGGATGCCGAACGGCTGCGCCGGGCCGAGGCGTTCGTTGCCTCGGGGTTGCGCAGCGGGGCGTTCACGCCGGTGGTGGACCGGGTCTTCGGCCTGGACGAGATCGCGGAGGCCCACCGGTACATGGAGGCGGGCGACCAGCTGGGCAAGATCGTGGTGACCGTCGACCACTGAGGGTCCGGCAGGCGGACGCCAGGGCCCCTCGCCCGGCGGAGCGAGGGGGCCGTGGGACCGCCGCTCAAGCCCCCAGGAACCGCTGCAACTCCGCGAGGACGTAGTTGGCGCCCGTGTAGCCGATGCCCTGGAACCAGAGCTGGTCGTCCACCTCGAAGGCGCGGTGCGCCCGCACCGCCCCGAGGGACTGCCAGGCCGGCATGGCCAGGACGGCGGCGGTGCCGATCGGGTTGCCGTAGGTGGCGTACACCAGCAGATCGCCGTCGGCCTTGGCGAGTTGGTCGATGGGGATCTCGACGTCGAACTGGTCGGTGTTCTGCGCGTCAGGCCGGCCGAGCTGGACGTCGGCCAGGACGGTGCCGAGGAAGTTCTGCCGGCCGTACAGCCGGATCCCGCCGCCCTCGACGAACCTCACCAGGCTGACCTTCCGGCCCGAGGCCTTGGCGCCGGCGAGGGCCTGGATCACCTGGGAGACGTGCCGTTGGTACGAGCCGACGAACGCCGCCGCCGCCTCCTGGCGGCTGAGGGCCTGGGCGTGCACCTGGAAGTCGGCCTTCCAGGGGGCGCCGGTGGTCTGCGTCAGCACCGTCGGGGCGATCTCGCGGAGCTGGTCGTACCGGGCGCCGTCGCGGGTCTGGTTGGAGAGGATGAGGTCCGGCCGGAGGGCGCGGATCGCGGAGAGGTCCGGGTTGCCGATGGGGCCGACCCGGGTGATCCCGCTGAGCCGGGAGGTGGGCCAGTAGTCGGGGAGCCCGGAGTCCAGGGCGGCCAGCGCCGAGCCGACCGGGGTGATCCCGAGGGTGAGCGCGGAGTCGAACTCGGCGGTGTCCAGGGTGACCACGCGCATCGGCGCGCCCGGCACGAGGACCGGGCCCGTCGCGGTGTTCACGGTGACGGGGGGCACCGGCGCCGGGCTGGGCGTGACGGTGACCGTCGTGGTGTCGGCGGGCAGGGTGGAGTGCCGTGTGCTGCAGCCGGTGAGGGCGGCGGCGCCGAGCCCCGCGAGCAGGGTGCGGCGGGTGATCGGGGGCATCGGCGGTCCTCGGGTGAGGTGGGCACAAGGGCGCTGGCGCGTCGATTATGTCCGAATTGCCCGCTAGGCGTCCGTCTTCACCGCCCAGGGCGCGCCCGGCACGACCAACGGGGTGCCGGTCACCGGGTCCGGTACGACCACCGAGTCCAGCCCGAAGACCTCCCGCACCAGCTCCGCCGTCACCACCTCGCCGGGCTCGCCCTGGGCCACGATCCGCCCGTCGCGCATGGCCACCAGGTGGTCCGCGTACCGGGCCGCCTGGTTGAGGTCGTGCAGGACGGCGACCACCGTCCGCCCGCGTTCGACGTTGAGCCGCCGGACCAGGTCCAGCACCTCCACCTGGTGGGCGATGTCCAGGAAGGTGGTCGGCTCGTCCAGCAGCAGGATGTCCGTCCCCTGGGCGAGCGCCATCGCGATCCAGGCCCGCTGCCGCTGGCCGCCCGACAGCTCGTCGACGGCCCGCTCGGCCAGTTCGGCCGTGGACGTGCGCTCCAGGGCCTCGGCCACCGCCTGCTCGTCCTCCGCCGACCACTGCTGCCACCAGCTCTGGTGCGGCTGCCGGCCGCGCGAGACCAGGTCGGCCACCGAGATGCCCTCGGGCGCGGTGGGTGACTGCGGCAGCAGCCCGATCCGCTGGGCGATCCTCTTGGTGGGGACGCGGGCCAGCTCGGAGCCGTCCAGCAGCACCGCGCCCCGCACCGGCTTCAGCAGCCGGCCGAGCGCGCGCAGCAGCGTCGACTTGCCACAGGCGTTCGGGCCGACGATCACCGTCACCTTGCCGTCCGGGACGACGAGGTCCAGCCCCTCGACGACCGTGCGCGCCTCGTAGGCGAGGGTCAGGCCCCGGGCCTCGAGACGGTGGCCGGGCACCAGGGGAGCGGTCATCAGGAACCTCCACGGCGGGATCGGATCAGCAGCCACATCAGGTACGGCGCGCCGACCAGCCCGGTCACCACGCCGACCGGCAGTTCGGTGGGGGCGAGCAGCCGCCGGGCCAGCAGGTCGGCCAGGACGACGACCAGCGCGCCGGTCAGGGCCGAGCAGAGCAGCGGGATCTGCGCCGAGCGGGCCAGCCGCAGCGCGATCTGCGGGGCCATCAGCGCGACGAAGTCCACCGGGCCGGCCGCGCCCGCCGCGCAGGAGGCGAGCACGATGCCGAGCAGCGCCATGCCGAGCCGGATCCGGTCCAGGCGCAGGCCGAGGCCGACGGCGGTGGCGTCGTCGAAGGAGATCGACCGCTGCGCCCGCGCCGCCCAGAGCGCGACCGGCACGGCGGCCAGCAGGACCCAGGCGAGCCGGCCGGCCTGGTCGTAGCCGGAGCCGTTGAGGCTGCCGGTCATCCACACCTTCGCCGCCTGTGCCTGGAAGCCGTCGCCCCTGGTGAGGAACACCGAGGTGAGCGAGGAGAGCGCGACGCTGATGCCGATGCCGATCAGCACGAACCGCTGGGCGTGCAGGCCGCGCCGCCAGGCCAGCAGGTACACCAGCAGGCCGGCCACCAGGCCACCGGCCACCGCCGCGTACGGCACCTGCCCGGGGGAGCCGACCACGCCGTACGCCATCAGGCCGACGACGGTGGCCGTGGCGCCCCAGGAGACGCCGACCACGTCGGGGCTGGCCAGCGGGTTGCGGGCGACGGTCTGGATCAGCGCGCCGGCCAGGCCCAGCGCGGTGCCGGTCAGCAGCCCGACCACCACCCGGGGCAGCCGGAACTCGCCGACCACCAGCTCATCCGGGCTGGGCTGCCCGAGCACCACCTTCACCACCTCGGCGGGGGAGACGGTGGACTCGCCCAGGCAGAGCGAGGCGACGACGGTGGCGGCGAGCACCAGCAGCAGGCCGGCCGCCGCCAGGGCCGAGCGCCGGTGCAGCAGGAACGACGCGCGCCCGGCGCGCAGCACGGTGTAGCCGCGCAAGGAGACGGTGGTCACGCCGCCACCACCTTCCGCCGCCGGACCAGGGCGACCAGCACCGGCACCCCGACCAGCGCGGTCATCACCCCGGCGGGCACCTCGGACGGCGGGAAGAGCACCCGGCCGAGCGCGTCGGCGAGCAGCAGCAGCGCCGGGCCGAGCACGGCGGAGAAGGCGAGCACCCAGCGGTGGTCCGCGCCGGCCACCGCGCGGGCGGCGTGCGGGACGGCGAGGCCGACGAAGGCGATCGGGCCCGCCGCGGCCACCGCCGAGCCGGTCAGCACGGTGGCGCCGAGCGCACCGGCCGCCCGGACCACGCCGGTCCTGGCGCCGAGGCCCCTGGCGGTGTCGTCGCCGAGGGCCAGCGCGTCCAGCCCGCGCGCCACCGCGAACACCAGCACCGTGCCGGCCAGCAGGAACGGCAGCAGCTGCCAGGCCACGTCGGCGGTGCGGCCGGAGAGCGAGCCGACGTGCCAGAACCGGAACTGGTCCATGGCGGCGGCGTCGGTGGTGAGCACCAGGGTGTTGAGCGAGGCGATGAACGCGGACATCGCCGAGCCGGCCAGCGCCAGCTTGACCGGGGTGGCTCCGCCCCGGCCGCGCCCCGCCAGCCCGTACACCAGCACGGTGGCGATCACGGCCCCGGCGAAGCCGAACCAGACGTAGCCGGTGAGCGTGGAGATGCCGAAGCCGGAGATCGCCAGTACCACGCCGGCCGCCGCGCCCTGGCTGACGCCGAGGATGCCGGGGTCGGCGATCGGGTTGCGGGTGATGCCCTGCATCACCGCGCCGGCCAGGCCGAGCGCCGCGCCGACCGCGAGTCCGACCACCGTCCGCGGCACCCGCAGTTCGCGGACGACGACGGCGTTGGTGGTGTCCCCGCCGTGCAGCAGGGCGTCGAGGGTCTCGCCGAACGGGATCGTGCGGCTGCCGACCGCCAGGCTCAGCAGGACGGCCGCGGCGAGCAGGGCGAGGGCGGCGGCGAGCCACAGTATTCGGCGGCGCAGCAGCCGCCGCTTGCCCGGTGCGGTGGCCGGTCGTGCGGCCGGCGCGGTGGTGTCGGTCATGGCTCTCTCTCGCAGATAGCTCAGGCAAACCTAAGTTCCACGGAGAAGGCGCGGCAAATCACCGTGCCGGCCGGTCGGCCGGGTTGGATAGCCTGACGGCATGCCCCCCGCCCCGGACGCCCCGCTCACCGTCGGCTTCGACCTGGACATGACCCTGCTGGACACCCGGCCCGGCATCCGGGCCACCTACGCGGTGCTCTCCGCCGAGACCGGCGTGTACATCGACGCCGACCTGGTGGTCACCCGGCTCGGCCCGCCGCTCGTGGACGAGCTGCGCAACTGGTTCCCGGCCGAGCGGCTCCAGTCGGCCGTCGACCGCTACCGCGAGCTGTACCGGGACCACGCCTTCGCCCCCACCGTCGCCCTGCCCGGCGCGCACGCCGCCGTGGAGGCGGTCCGCGCGCACGGCGGCCGGGTCGCGGTGATCACCGGCAAGTACGAGCCGAACGCCCGGCTGCACCTGGAGCACGCCGGGCTGCACGCGGACGCGCTGGTCGGCGACCTCTGGGCGGAGAGCAAGGGGGACGCGCTGCGCGAGCACGGCGCGAGCGTCTACGTCGGCGACCACCTCGGCGACATCCGGGGCGCCAGGCACGCGGGCGCCGTCGCGGTGGGCGTGGCCACCGGTCCGTACGGCGCGGACGAACTCCTGGCGGCCGGCGCGGACGTGGTGCTGGCCGGCCTCACCGAGTTCCCCGCCTGGCTGGCCGGGCACCTCGCCGGCCGCGTGAGCCGTGTGAACTAGGAGCCAGGCGCTAGGAGCCGCGGACCCGGCGGCGCTGGGCGCGGGCGGAGACCAGCAGCCCGGTCAGGGCGAGCAGGAAGCCCAGCGGCATCATCATGCTCAGCCAGTACGCGGCCGTCGGCAGCGGCGTGAGGTGCAGGAACAGCGGAACGAAGGTGACGAGCGTGGCGAGCGCACCGAGCCCGAAGACGATCGCTCCGGCCTTGACGTAGGCGTCGCCTCGGTCGGCGCTCTGGCTGCTCACTGGGCTTGCTCCTCTGCGGGCCTGGGGGAGTCGGTCTGCCGCCCCAGTCTCGCAGAGCGCCCGGGCGGCGCCCGCGCCGGACCGCTCCGGGGGCGAGCGGTTCGGTCACGTTGCGCAGTTTCCCGGGAGCTGGGAGTTTTGATCCCTGCTGAGCGGGGGTATGCAGGCTGTGCCGAGGGGTGCGACAGGTGCGCCCCGTCTCCTCAGACCGGGGGTGTGAGCCAGTGGAAAGCGCCGAGTCGCGCCCCGGCCATGCCAGTACCGGGTCGCCCGTGGCCGCGAGAGCCCCGTACGGATCCTTCGCGGAACGCGGATGAGGCAGTGACGGACCGTTAGTCTGCTCCCTACGGCGTGCTGACCGTGAGCGCCCCGCGGGCGCCGAGCCGAGGTCGGCCCGCCCTCCCATCCAGTGATCCCCGGCCAGGGCCGGGATCCCTCACACCCACATCGAGGACTGTTCGAGATGCCCACCGGCCAGGTCAAGTGGTTCAACGAGACGAAGGGCTTCGGCTTCCTGTCGCGCGACGACGGCGGCGACGTCTTCGTCCACACCAAGGCGCTGCCCGCCGGTGTCACCGTGCTGAAGCCGGGCCAGCGGGTCGAGTTCGGCGTGGTCGCGGGCCACCGCGGCGACCAGGCGATGGCCGTGCAGTTGCTGGACGCGCTGCCGTCGGTGGCGGCCGCCCAGCGGAAGAGCCCGGACGACATGGCGGCGCTCGTCCAGGACCTGATCACGATGATGGACTCGGTGCTGCCGGGCCTCCAGCACGGCCGTTACCCGGCCAAGCCGGCCGGTCAGAAGCTGGCCGTACTGCTGCGCGCGGTGGCGGACCAGTTCGACGTCTAGGTCCTCGTCCGGCCGATCTGCCCGCCCGGCAGGATCGGCCGGCCAGGGCGTCGGTCCGCCGCCTGAGCCGCCCCGCGTTCAGCGGGGCTCAGAACGCGAGCGCACCCGGGTCGACCGGGGGTACCAGCCCCTCGGCCGCGGCCCGGGTGAGCAGCGCCCGGACGGCGCCGTAGCCCTCCTCGCCGAGGTCCGCGGTGAACTCGTTGACGTACAGCCCGATGTGCTGGTCGGCGACGGCCGGGTCCATCTCCTGGGCGTGCGCCAGCACGTACTCCCGGCTGGCCGAAGGGTCCGCCCAGGCCTGCCGGACGGAGGAGCGGATCGCGTCGGCGATCTCGCGCAGCCGCTCGGTGCCGAGCGAGCGCTTGGCGATGATCGCGCCGAGCGGGATCGGCAGGCCGGTCTCCTGCTCCCAGGCCTCGCCCATGTCGGCGAGGCAGTGCAGCCCGTACTGCCGGTAGGTGAAGCGGGCCTCGTGGATCACCAGTCCGGCGTCCACCCGGCCGTCCCGGACGGCGGGCATGATCTCGTGGAACGGCAGGACGACGATCTCGCCGAAGCCGCCCGGCACCGCCTTCGCGGCCCAGAGCCGGAACAGCAGGTAGGCGGTGGACCGCTCGGACGGGACGGCGACGGTCCGGCCGGTGAGGTCGCCGTCGGTGTCCGGGCGGGTCAGCACCAGCGGGCCGCAGCCGCGCCCGAGCGCGCCGCCGCAGGGCAGCAGGGCGTACTCGTCCAGGACCCAGGGCAGGGCGGCGTAGCTGATCTTGAGGAGGTCCAGCTCGCCGCGCTCGGCCAGGCCGTTGGTGATGTCGATGTCCGCGAAGGTGACCTCGGGGGCGTCCGCGCCGGGAACCAGGCCGTGGGTCCAGGCGTGGAAGACGAAGGTGTCGTTCGGGCACGGCGAGTGGGCGATGCCCAGCTGTTCAGCCACGGCGGGCCTCCTTCAGGAACTCCGGGTGGGGCAGCGCGGCGAAGGCCCGCTCCAGCGCGGCCAGCGCCTCGCCGATCCGCCAGGCGGCCCGGTCGCGCGGGCCCACCGGGTTGGAGACGGTGCGCAGTTCGAAGGCCGGTACGCCGTGCCGGGCGGCGGCCTCGGCGACACCGAAGCCCTCCATCGCCTCGGCCACCGCACCGGGGTGGCGGGCGGTCAGCGCGGCGGCGCGTCCGGCGCTGCCGGTCACCGTGGAGACGGTCAGCACGGTGCCGGTGACGGCGCCCAGCGCCTCGGCGGCGAGCGCCACGGCGGCGGGGGCCGGGGTGTGCCGGACCGTCCCGAAGCCCAGCTCGGTGACGTCGGCGAACCCGTCCCGGGTCTCGGCGCCGAGGTCGGCGGCGACGATCGCGTCGGCGAGCACCGTGGCGCCGACCGGCGCCTGCGGGGCGAAGCCGCCGCCGATGCCGGCCGAGACCGCCCCGTCGTAGCGGTGGGCGGCGAGCGCGGCGGACGCGGCGGCAGCGGCGGCGGCCGGGCCGACCCCGCCCGCCAGCACGTCCACCGTCACGCCCGAGGGGTGCACGGCGCGGTGCAGTTCACCGCCGGGCAGCGGCAGGCTCCGCGCGGCCCCGCCGAGGCCGCGCAGGACCGCCTCCGCCTCGGCGGCCACCGCGACGACGACGAGCAGCCGGCCCGGCTCGGGGGCCGACTGCTCGTCGTCGGGAAGTCGCGCGGTCACCGGGCGACCATCAGGCGTCCTGGGTGTTCAGCTCGAAGTACCAGACGCCGTAGATCGCGTCGGGCTGCTTCGGGTCGGACTCGACCACGGTGATCAGGGTCTTGCCGGAGGCGTTGATCGCCTTCGAGGCCGGGACGGAGCCGGAGTACGTGGAGCCCTTGGCCGCCGGGGCCAGGATGAAGCGGCCGCCGGAGGCCTGGCCGCCGCCGTTGGTGTTGGCCCACCAGCCGCGGTCCGCCACGTCCGGGGTCACGCCGAGGCCGATCATGTCGCTGGCGACCACGTCGGACTTGGGGAGCTTGCCCTCGTCCAGGGCCTTGCTGGCCTTGTCCTGGCACTCACCCTGCTGGTCCTCGGTGAGCGGCTTGCCGTCGTTGAAGCAGAACGGGCCGGTCTCCATCGAGGAGCGGCCGACGGTGAGGGTCGCGCGGTGGCTGACGGGCTCGTCCTGGCCCATGGCGTAGGCGATGGACCCGCCGACCGTGCCGGCGCCGATCACGACGACGGCGCCGAGGGCGGCGATGACACGGGTGCTGAGGCTCATGGGTCAGAGGCTACCGGGCTTTGCCGATCACGCTACGCGGGGGTGGGCAACCGCGTGTTGTGGCCGGAAACCACCGCCTCGTCCCGGCCACCGGCGGGGCGCGGCCGTCAGGCCACCCGCGGCGCGGCCGCGCGGTGGCGCAGCCCCACCCGGAACAGCGAGCGGACCGTCCAGAGCAGCACCAGGCCGACCACAGCGGACGCCACCCAGAGGCCGAGCGCGCCGTTCAGCGGCATCAGGATGCCGACCGCACCGCCGGCCACCCAGGACAGCTGGAGCAGCGTCTCCGAACGGGCGAAGGCGGACGTCCGCACCGACTCCGGGACGTCCCGCTGGATCAGCGCGTCCAGCGCCAGCTTGCCCAGCGAGGCCGCCACCCCGGACGCCGCGGCGACCACGATCACCGTCACAACGCCGTACCAGAGCGCGGCGGCGGCCGTCGCGCAGGTGGCCAGCAGCAGCATCGCGGTGATCGTCGCCTCCGAGCCACGGGTGCGGAGCCAGGAGCCGAGCACCGAGCCCAGCGCGTTGCCCGTTCCGGCCGCCAGCGCGACGAGGCCCAGGGCCAGGGTGGGCTGGAGGCCGCCGATCGGGTCGTCACGGAGCAGGAACGCCAGGAACATCACCAGGAAGCCGACCAGCCAGCGCAGCGCCGACATCGCCCGCAGCGCCAGGATCACCGAGGGGCCGACGGTGCGCAGCGACGCCTTCGGGGCCTTGGCCGCCTGTGCGGGCCCGGCTCCGGCCTCGGCGGGGGCGGCCCCGGCCTCGCCGTGCACCTCCGCGTGCAGGACGGCGCGCTGCTCGCCCTTGGCGGAGTCCACCACGTGCGGCAGGTGGAAGGCCATCAGGGTGCCGACCACGAAGACCAGGAAGGCGCCTCGCAGCGGCCACCCGGGCCCGATCAGGTGCAGCAGCCCGCCCACCCCGGCCGCCACCATGGTGGCCAGCAGTCCGGCCAGGGTGACGCGCGAGTTCGCCTTCACGAGTGACAGCCGGCTCGGCAGCAGCCGGGGCACCACGACGCTGCGCACCACCCCGTACGCCTTGGACGCCACCAGCACGCCCAGCGCCTCCGGATAGAGCGCCAGCCCGCCGCCGGCCACCGTGCCGGCCATCGTCCACGCCAGCACCGCGCGGGCCAGCATCGACATCGCCATCGCCGCCCGGCGGCCGTGCGGCAGGCGGTCCAGCAGCGGGCCGATCACCGGGGCCAGCACGGCGAACGGCGCCATGGTGATCAGCAGGTAGAGCGCCACCCGGCCGCGGGCCTCGCCGGTGGGGACGGAGAAGAAGATGGTGGACGCCAGGGCGACGGTGATCAGCATGTCGCCGAAGGAGTTCAGCGCGTGCAGCTCGATCAGCTTGGCGAGGCCGGACTCGCCGGCGCCCTCCGCGGAGGTGGCCTTGCGGATCCGCCGTCCGGTGCCGTGTACGACCTTTCCGGTGCGCGAGCCGGCGGCGGAGGCGGTGCGGACGAGGAAGTGCCGGCGGGGCTCCGCGCCCTCCTCGTCGAGAGGGTTCTCCCCGAGCGCGTCCTCCCCGACGAGCGCGCCCGGGTGCTTGGCGAGGTCCACGGGCCCGCCGGGGTCCGGAGGCGTCGTGGAGGTGCCCACCGGCTGCGGTTCACCCGCAGCGAGGACCGGAGGCTGCTGTCGCGGCACGGCGTTCGCCTCGTCGGGGCTGCCGTCGGCCTGCGAGGCGCGCAGTGCGTGCTGCGACGGGTTTTCGTCCGCCACAAGCCCATCCTGCCCCAGAATCGTGACTGCGACGCGGGATTCCGGTCCGCTCGGCGCGGCCGTTCCGGCGCCGGCCACCGCCCCGGACTGTGCCGGGCGGCCGACCGGCGGGTAGCCTGCCCAGGGTCCGCCCGACGGCCGGCCGGGCGTCGGCGGGAGCGGGCGAGCGGCGCGGCCGGTATCCGAGGCGGCCCGCGGTCGCGCAGAATGGACGAGGGACACCGAGCCGCGACGGAACAGGCAACACGCCGTGGGCAACAGAAGAACTGGGAGAGAATCGACGCCGTGAGTGCTGCGATGCGAAGCCGTACCCCCGACCGGCTCTGTGCCGAGGCCGTCGAACTCGCCCGGCAGGCAGCGGACGAGGCCGTCGGAGCAGAGACCGTCGGTGCGCACCTCGGAGTCCAGGCGGACGCCGACCGCGTCGTGACCCACACCTTCGAGTGCTTGGACGCGGCCTACCGGGGCTGGCACTGGGCCGTCACCGTGGCCCGCGCCCCGCGCGCCAAGAACGTCACCCTGGACGAGGTCGTGCTGCTGCCCGGCCCCGACGCCGTCCTCGCCCCGCAGTGGGTGCCGTGGAGCGAGCGGCTGCGCCCCGGCGACATGGGCCCCGGCGACCTGCTGCCCACCGACGCCGACGACCTGCGTCTGGAGCCGGGCTGGACCGGCGAGGACGAGCCGGCGCCGAACTCCGCGGTGGCGCTGGCCGCCGACGAGGACGTGGTCGTCAGCGACCCGCACATCCAGCCGGCCCCGGTCCGTGCGCAGATCGGCGCCGTCGCCGAGGAGCTCGGCATGGGCCGCAGCCGGGTGCTCTCGCGCCTCGGCCTGCACCTGGCGGCGGACCGCTGGGAGAAGGCGCACGGCCCGCAGACCCCGATGGCGCAGTCGGCACCGGCCTCCTGCAACAGCTGTGGCTTCCTGATCCCGATCGGCGGCTCGCTGGGCCAGGCGTTCGGCGTCTGCGGCAACGAGTTCGGTCCGGCCGACGGCCAGATCGTCTCCTTCGCGTACGGCTGCGGCGGCCACTCCGAGGCGGCGGTCATCCCGGCCCCGCCGGCGCCGTCCGAGCTGATCCTGGACGAGCTGGTGGTCGAGCCGCTCCAGCTGCACCCCGACCGCACCTCCGGCTCGGTCGAGCCGGACGCCCCGGCCGAGGAGCTCGGCCACTCCTGAGCCGGTGCCGCAGGCCTGGGCCCCGTGTCGCGGGCCCGGGCCCGGCGCTGCGGGCCCGGGCCGGTGCCGTGGGCCCCGTCCGCCGTCGGGCGGGGTCAGCGGCGGCCGAACAGCCCGCGCCTGGGGGCGGGGGCACTGGACGGCTTCGGGCTCGCGGGCGGCGCCTCTCGCTGCTCCTCGGTGTGCACCAGCTCGCCGACCGAGACCCGGAAGTGGCGCTTCCAGCCGGCGTGGCGCAGCTCGACGAGGAAGCCGCCGTCGGGCAGCCGGAAGACCCGGCGGGCCGGCGTTCCGTTCGGCTGCCCGTTCTCGCGGGGGGTGTACGTGCGGGCCGCCTCCTCCGCCGTCTCGACGGCCTGCTCCCGGCCCAGCGGTGCCTCCCTGGGCGGGACCGGCTGCCACCGGTAGTGGACGGCGTCGTCGTAGTCCGCCGGTCGCGTTCGATCAGGACGTACCACGAACGGTCGGAGACCTGCGGGGCAGCGGACTCCTGCGTACTGTCGGACACCATCGGGTTCCCCCCTCGCCGGGCCGTCGGAGCGGCTTCAACATAGGCGCGGCCCCACCCCGGTCCGCCGGGGGTGCCCGGGCGGGGGAGAATGCCCCCCGTACGAAGTACAGGGCGGCGGAAGGCGGCAGGTCCAGTGGAACCTCGGATCATCGGCAGCGGCACGGACGAGTACCTCGCGGACCACTTCGGCAGCGCCGGGCTGCGCCGCCGGGTGCTGGACGCCTGGGCCGCCTCCCCGGCCCGGTTCCGGGAGGACGCCAACGCCGAGGAGGAGCTCGCCCTCGGCGGGTACCGTGACCGCCTGGTGGTCGAGTTGGCGCAGAACGCCGCCGACGCGGCGGCCCGCGCGGGCGGCGGGCCCGGCCGGCTGCGGCTCACCCTGGCGGACGGCGTGCTGGCCGCCGCCAACACCGGCGCGCCGCTGGACGAGGCCGCCGTCGAATCGCTCTCCACGCTGCGGGCGTCCTCGAAGCGGGCGGACGACCGGCCCACCGTCGGCCGCTTCGGTGTCGGCTTCGCCGCCGTCCTCGCCGTCACCGACGAGCCCGCCGTGCTCGGCGCCGCCGGCGGCGTGCGCTGGTCGCTCGGCGAGGCCCGCTCGCTGGCCGAGGCACAGCCCGCGCTCGCCGACGAACTGCGCCGCCGGGACGGCCATGTGCCGTTGCTGCGGCTTCCGTTCGCGGCCGAGGGCCCGGCGCCCGACGGCTACGACACGGTGGTCGTGCTGCCGCTGCGCGACGCCGCCGCCGAGGATCTCACCCGCCGCCTGCTGGCCGGCATCGACGACGCCCTGCTGCTCACCCTCCCCGGCCTCGCCGAGGTCGTGGTGGAGACCCCGGAGGGCACCCGCACGCTGACCCGCAGCGCCGCCGAGCCGCGCCCGGACGGCGTCACCGAGGTCACCGTCACCGACGACGCGGCCGGGCGGCTGCGGCACACCGTCTGGCAGACCGCCGGCGCCTCCGGCTCCCTGGACGCCGGGCTGCTCGCCGACCGCCCCACCGAGGAGCGCGCCCGCCCGTACTGGACGGTGACCTGGGCCGTTCCGGTCGCCGCCGACGGCTCCCCGCAGACGCCCGGGATCGCCCCGGTGCTGCACGCGCCCACGCCCAGCGACGAGCCGCTCGGCCTGCCGGCGCTGCTGATCGCCTCCTACCCGCTGGACTCCACCCGCCGGCACGTCGCCCCCGGCCCGCTCGCCGACTTCCTCACCGAGCGCGCCGCCGACAGCTACGCCGACCTGCTGCGCGCCCGCGGCGGCGACCTCGGCTCGCTCGGCCTGGTGCCCGGCCCGCTCGGCCAGGGCGCGCTGGACAACGCGCTGCGCGCCGCGATCCTCTCCCGGCTGCCCGGTACGCCGTTCCTGCCGCACCCGGCGCCGGTCGAGCAGGGCACGCCCGCGCTGCGGCCGCGCGACGCCACGCTGCTGGAGGGTGCGGACGGTTCCGTGGTCGAGGCGCTGGCGCCGATCTTCCCCGGTCTGCTCCCGGCCGGTCTGGAGCGCCGGACGGAGCTGCGGGTGCTGAACGTGCGCCGGGTGCCGCTGGCCGACGTGGTCGACCAGCTCGGCGGCCTGGACCGTGAGCCGGCCTGGTGGCGGAACCTCTACGCGGCGCTGGGCGCGGCCGACCCGGAGGCGCTCGGCGCGCTGCCGGTGCCGCTGGCCGACGGACGGACGGTCACCGGCCCGCGCCGCGTCCTGCTGCCCTCCGACGACGCCGACTGGGCGGCCTTCCCCGGCTACCCGGAGTCGCTCGCCGGCGCGCTGGCCCTGCTCGACCTGCGCCTCGCCCACCCGGAGGCCGCGCACCCGCTGCTGGCCAAGCTCGGCGCCGGCACCGCGACCCCGGCCGGGGTGCTGGACACGCCCGAGGTGCGGGCCGCCGTCGCCCGCTCCTACGAGCTGGCCGAGGACGACCTGGACGCCGCCGTCGACCTCGCCGAGTCCGTCCTCGCCCTGGTCAAGGCGGCCGCCCCGGCGGTCGGCGAGCACCCGTGGCTGGCCCGGCTGGCGCTGCTGGACGACGAGGGCGAGCCGGCCCGCGCGGGCGAGCTGATCCTGCCCGACAGCCCGCTCGCCGCGCTGGCCCGGGAGGACGACGCCGGCTGGGTGGACGACGAGCTGCTGGACCGCTGGGGCCCCGAAGTCCTCACCGCCGCAGGTGTGCTGGCGGACTTCGTGCTCGTCCGCGCCGAGGACGTGGTGCTCGACCCGGACGACCTGGAGCGGCTCGACCCGACCGTCCCGGCCGACCGCGCCGCCGGCGGCCGGCCCACCGGACTGCTGGACGAGGCGCCGGACGGCCTCGCCGAGTGGGCCGAGGACGCCCTGGAGGCGCTGCACGCCGACGACGCCGACGCGGTCGGCGTGCCTCCGGTCGCCGCCGAGCTGCTGGTCGTCCGCGACCTCGACCTGGTGGACGACGACGCCTGGCCCGAGGCGCTGGCCGCGCTGGCCCGCCCGCCGTACCGGGACGCCGTGGTCCTCCCCGTCCGCACCCTGCTGCCGAACGGCTCGTACGCCGACCTGCCGCCGTACACCGCGTGGTGGCTGCGCGACCACCCGGTGCTGGACGGCCGGGAGCCGGCGGGCCTGCGTGCGGCCGGCGCGGACCCGCTGCTGCGAGGCCTCTACGAGGAGGCGCGGACGACGCTGGACGAGCAGTTCCTGCACGCGCTGGGCGTCCGCACCACGCTGGCCGCGCTGCTCGCCGAGCCGCACGGGCCGGACGAGGTGCTGGACCGGCTCACCGACCCGGCCTCCGAGATCGGCCACCGCCAACTGCACGGCGTCCACAGTGCGCTGGCCCGCGTCGAGGCGGACCGGATCGACCCGCTGGACGTCGTCCGGGCGCTGCCGCCGCTGGACGTGGAGACCGGCCGCCGCCCCGCGCACACGGTGATCGTGGACGCCACCGAGGCGGTCGTCGCCGACGCCCCGGACCTGGTCCAACTCCTGCACCGGTACCCGCTGTTGCCGGTCGCCCCGGCGCTGGCCGCCGACCTCGCCGAGCGGCTGCACGTCTCGCTGGCCAGCGAGGTGGCCGGGGGGCGGGTGCTCTCCGAGGGCCAGCTGCACCGGGTCCCCGCCGTGGTGCGGGAGTTGCTGCCCGGCTGCCCGGTGGCCTACGAGGAGCACGAGGAGCTGCTGGTGGTCGGCCCGGACGGCAACGAGGCTGCCGTGGACTGGCGTTGGGACACCTCGGCGGACACCCCGGAGGCGCCGTACGACCCCGAGGCGGCCGAAGCGGCGGACGAGGACGACGAGTTCGAGCTGGCGCCGGTGCCGGGGCTGCTGCACGCGGCCACCCCGGAGGGCCTGGCGGCCGGGCTGGCCTGGTCGGTCGGGCAGTGGCACCGGCGGTTCGAGGTGCTGGCCGCGCTCACCGAGCCGGACCGCGCCTACGAGCTGTCCGCCGCCCGGGACTTCGAAGGTTAGATCCGTTGTCGGGCGGGCTGGTCCCCGGGTGCTTCCCCGGTCTGCAGCCCGCCCACCAGATAGCCCAGTTGGAACCGGCTCCTGGCGCCGATCCGGGCCATCAGCTGGGCGATGTGCCGCTGGCAGGTCCGCTCGGACATGCCCAGTCGGCGGGCGATCGACCGGTCGTCGAGGCCCTCCGCCAGCAGGGCGACCACGGCCTGCTGCAGCTCGTCCGAGATCACCAGTGCGCCGGCCCGGTCCGCCGGTGAGCTGAACGGCCTGGCCTGGAGCCAGTTCTGCTCGAACACCGAGCGCATCAGGTCGATGATGTTGTGCTCGCGGACCACCAGGGCGGCGTCCTCGTCGCCCTGCACCTGGAGCAGTGCGACTGACCGGTCGAAGACCAGCATCCGGCGCAGACCGTCTCCCACCGTCCTCGCCTGGCCGCCGAGTTCGGCCACCCGTTCGGCATGCGCGACCGTCGCCGGGCGGCGCCGGGCGGTGTGCTGATAGAGCGTGCGAACGGCGACTCCTCGACCGAGCAGCTCCGCGTCCCGCTCGGCGGAGCCGGTCAGCGGCCCGGCCGGGCGCCCGTCGCCCGGGTGCGCGGCCAGCACCTCGACGCCCGCCCGGTGCGCCGCGTCCTGGACGATCCCGCGCACTGCCGCCGCGTCCGCCACCAGCTCGACCCGGCCCGAACGGCGCTGGTGCGCGGCGCCCGCCTCGTACCGGGGCGCCAGCTCCAGCAGCCCCGTGCGGGCCCGGTCGATCGCCAACCGGGCCTCCCTGGCCCGCTGCTCCATCGGCGCGAGGAGCCGGGCGGCGGCCGACTCCGGCGGCACCGGGGAGAGCAGCCACGGCTCGCCGTGCACCCGGGCGAGCAGGTGCAGCCCCTCCAGCTCGGCGACCAGACTCTCCGCCGCCCGCCTGTCCAGGTCGAGCGCATCGGCCAGCTCGGCGACCCCGAAGCAGAGCCGGTCCACCGCGAAGGCGTACGCGCGGGTGGCGGCCTCGCTCAACACCGCTCCCTCGGCCGACATGTGCCGCCCCCTTCGGTTTTCCGCCTGTCGTGATCCCGCCGCCCAAGCTATCTCGACCACCGGCCCGGCGCCTGTGATCGTGATCGCGGAACGGAGGAACTCCCTGATGCCATCCACGACCCTGCCGGCGACTCTCCCGGTGCGGGGCGCCGCGCCCCTGCTCGGCTATGCCGCCCTCACCGCCGCCCTCGATGTCTACGCCGGCAACCGGCTCCAGTCGGTGGACCCGCTGGCGCTGGCCGCCGTCTCGTTCACCCTGGCCGCCGCGTTCTTCCTCGGCCTCGAAAGCGTCCGGAACGGCCCGGCGCAGGCTCTGCGGCCGCTGCGGGCGCACCGCGGGGACGTGCTGGCGGTCAACCTCTCCACCGCGGTGACCTGGCTCTCCATGCTGTACGCGCTGAAGTACCTGGAACCGGCGGTGGTCAACGTGGTGGGGCTGGCGATCGGCCCGGTGCTGACGGTGCTCTTCGGGCCGCTGCTGCGGCGGGGCGCGGTGGTGTTGCGGGCCGAGGCCGTGGCCTCCGCCGGGATCGTGCTCAGCCTGGCGTTGCTGGTCTGGGGCTCGCTCACCGGCCGAAGCGGGGTCGGCGGGGTGGGCGCGGGCGCGGCCCTGCTCGGGCTGGCGCTCACCGTGGTCTGCGGCTGCGCGGTGACCGCCAACGTGCTCTACTCCAAGCGGCTCAGCGAGGCCGGGCTCGGGCCGCGGGCGGTGCTCTCGGTGCGGTTCTTCCTGACCGTCGGGGTGACGTGGGCGGCGGCGCTGCTCGGCGGGCCGGAGCGGATCGGCCCGGCGGCGCTGCCCGGCGCGGTGATCGCGGTGATCGGGGTCGGTCTGCCGCTCTACCTGATCCAGGTGGGCATCAAGCACACCGAGCCGATCACCGCCTCATTGCTCAGCGCCCTCTCGCCCCTCTTCGCCTACCTGCTGCAACTGCCGGACCGGCGGCTTTCGCCGTCCCCTCTGACGCTGCTCTGCGTGCTGGGCATCACCGCCATGGTCGGCCTGGGCGCCGCTGCCCGGGCCCGCTACGGCAGGGTGCCGCGGGAACCCGGCGTCCGCCCCGCAGCGCGTGAGAGCAGCCGGCGGTAGATCCCGACCGTGCTGCTCAGCCACGCCGCCGCCAGCAGCACGGCCGCGGCGTTCCGGTGCCAGGGCGCCGGTTCGACCAGCGCGCCGATCCCCGCCAGCGCCAGGGCCAGCAGCCCGGTCGCCAGCACCCCGCCCAGGAAGGCGGTGAACGCCTCCAAATCCCGCTCCCGGTAAGCCAATACGGCCACCCCCCTCCGGGTCAATCATCCACCTTCTGGCGCATGACCCGCCAGGTCACCTCCAGCGTCACGTCGGCGATCACCGCGATGCCGACGCCGATCCACGGGTCCCGGGTGCCGGAGAGGGAGAGTTCGAAGAAGCCGGAGAGGAACGGCACGAACAGCACCAGCGCGAACGCCCCGCACATCGTGCCGATCAGCAGCAGCCGCCACCAGTTGTACGGCCGGGCCACGATCGCCAGCACCCAGATCGCCACCAGGAACAGCGTCAGCGTGGCCACGCTGGTGTCGGACTCCAGATCGGTGGAGTGGTCGGCCCGGGCCAGCGCGTAGGCGACGAAGGTGGCCGTCCCGGCGATGATGCCGCCGGGGACGGCCAGCCGCAGCACCCGGCGGACGAAGCCGGTGCGGGCGCGTTCGTTGTTGGGCGCCAGCGCCAGGAAGAAGGCCGGCACGCCGATGGTGAGCGTGGAGAGCACCGTCGAGTGCCGGGGGAGGAACGGGTACGGCGAGTGGGTGAAGATCACCAGTAGGGCGAGCAGCACCGAGTAGACCGTCTTCACCAGGAAGAGCCCGGCCACCCGCTCGATGTTGCCGATCACCCGGCGGCCCTCGGCGACCACCGACGGGAGGGTGGCGAAGGAGTCGTTCAGCAGCACGATCTGGGCGACCGCCTTGGTCGCGTCACTGCCGGTGCCCATCGCCACACCGATGTCGGCGTCCTTGAGCGCCAGCACGTCGTTGACGCCGTCGCCGGTCATCGCCACGGTGTGTCCGCGTGACTGCAGCGCGCCGACCAGCTCGCGCTTCTGCTGCGGGGTGACCCGGCCGAACACGGTGGTCCGCTCCGCGGTGTCGGCGAACTCCGCCGGCTCGCCGGGCAGCGTCCGGGCGTCCAACGGGTGGTCGGCGCCGGGCAGGCCGAGGTGGGCGGCGACCGCGCCGACCGAGACGGCCGCGTCGCCGGAGATCACCTTCGCCTGGACCTGCTGGCCCTCGAAATAGCGCAGGGTGTCGGCGGCGTCCTCACGCAGGCGCTGCTGCAGCACCACCAGGGCGAGCGGCTGGAGGTCGGCGGCCGGGTCGGGGGCGTCCAGCGGGACGGACGTACGGCCGAGCAGCAGCACCCGCAGGCCCTTGGCGCCCAGTTCGTCGACCTCGTCCAGGGCCCGGTGCCCGGTGGGCAGCAGCACGTCCGGCGCGCCGAGCAGCCAGCTGGCCTCGCCGCCCTGGGGCTCCAGCAGCTGCACGCCGCTCCACTTGCGGGCGGAGGAGAACGGCATCGCCTCGATCACCCGCCAGCCGCCGCCGGTGCCGTCGTTCCTGCCGTAGGCGTCGATCACGGCCTGCATGGACGGGTTGGGGCGGGCGTCCGCCCCGGCCATCACGCCGAGCGCCTGCCTGATGACCGCCGGGTCGGCCGGGATCCTGCGGGCCGACGGGGCGTCCGGCCGCGGGTGGTCGTCGGCCTCGGCGGCCTCCGGCAGGGCCCGCAGCTCGACCACGTCCATGCCGCCCTCGGTGAGGGTGCCGGTCTTGTCGAGGCAGACGGTGTCCACCCGGGCCAGCCCCTCGATCGCGGGCAGCTCCTGCACCAGGCACTGCTTGCGGCCGAGCCGGACCACGCCGATCGCGAAGGCGACCGAGGTCAGCAGCACCAGCCCCTCGGGGACCATCGGCACGATGCCGGCCACCATCCGGCGGACCGCCTCCCGCCAGTCCCGGCCCTCCACCGCCAGCTGGCTGATGATCAGGCCGATGGCGGTGGGGATCAGCAGCCAGGTGATGAACCGCAGGATGGAGTCGATACCGCTGCGCAGCTCCGACCTGACCAGGGTGAACCGGCTCGCCTCCTCGGCCAGCTGCGCCGCGTACGCCTCGCGGCCCACCTTGGTGGCGGTGAACGCGCCCGCGCCGGCCACCACGAAGCTGCCGGACATCACCTGGTCGCCGGGCTGCTTGAGGACGGGGTCGGGCTCGCCGGTGAGCAGCGACTCGTCGATCTCCAGGCCGTCCGCCTCGGTGACCTCACCGTCGACGATCACCTTGTCGCCGATGCCGAGCAGCACGGTGTCGTCCAGCACGATCCCGCCGGTGGCGATCTGCTGGACGGTGCCGTCCCTTCGCACCTGGGGTCTGGCCTCGCCGATCAGTGCGAGGCTGTCCAGGGTCTTCTTGGCGCGCAGCTCCTGGACGATGCCGATCGCCGTGTTGGCGACGATGACCAGGCCGAACAGGCCGTCCTGGATCGGGCCGACGATCAGGATGATGCCGAACATCACGCCGATGATCGCGTTGAACCGGGTGAAGACGTTGGCCCGGACGATCTCCCGGGTGGAGCGGCTGGACCGCACCGGAACGTCGTTGACATCTCCGCGGGCGACCCGCTCGGCGACCTCGGCGCTGGTGAGGCCGCCGCGCCGCCCGGGCAGCAGCCCGAGCGGGTGGGCGCCGTCGTGCTCCCGGTCGCGGCCGCTGTCCTGGTCGCCGGGCGTCTCTTCCGCGGGCTGCGCAGGCTGCGTCATGGCACCGACTCTACGGGCGCCTTATGTCCGATGCGTGCTACTAAAGGACTCTTCAGTCCGACCGGGTGGCCGGGTCCGCGCCGTTGCCCGTCGCGTCGTTCCCGGGCGTGCCGTCCCCGGGCGTGCCGGCTCCCGCGGCCTCGGTCTCGGCGGCGCGGCTGCGGGCGATCGCGTCCCGGCGGGCGCGGCAGTACCAGAGGCCGATCAGGCCCAGGCCGGCACCGGACAGGCAGATCCACGGCCAGCTGCCGTGTCCGTGGTCGGAGAGGGTGCCCTGGAAGGGGAGCAGCGCCAGGAAGGCGACGAACCACAGCACCGTGCCGCCGCCGACGATGGCGACGTCGTTGGCCTCCAGCGGCGGGGGCGAGGGGTGCAGCGGGGTCTTCGGCATGGGCCCTAGCGTACGGCGCCGGGGCTGCGAGTCCGACTCCCGGCGGCTCACGCCCGGTCGTCCCTCGCCCGTGATCGCCCCTGCTCGATCTACGCGCGAAGATAGCGCGCATGCGATCGGGGAATTCATACTGAGCATTCCGGTTGGCCGCGCCATGCCCAGGACGCCTGAGTTCGTGCCCGTCCCACCGGGCCCGCCCGGCCACCGTCGCTCCGGGCGTTCACCCTCTCCTCAGCCCCCACCAGAGGACGCACGCATGCCTGTGGCCCAGCCGACCACCGAGTCGCCCGAGCCCGCCTCCACCGCGCCGAAGCCCCCCACCGGCGCCCTGGACCGTTACTTCCGGATCACCGAGCGCGGCTCCACCCTGCCGCGCGAGGTCCGCGGTGGCATCGCCACCTTCTTCACCATGGCCTACATCCTGGTGCTCAACCCGATCATCCTGGCCAGCGCCACGGACATGAACGGCACCCACCTGGACAGCGCCCAGCTGGTCACCGCCACCGCCCTCACCGCCGGGCTCACCACCCTGCTGATGGGCGTGATCGGCAACGTCCCGATCGGCCTCGCCGCCGGCCTCGGCGTCAACACCATCGTCGCCCTCCAGCTCGCCCCCAAGATGACCTGGCCGGACGCCATGGGCATGGTGGTGCTGGCCGGCTTCGCGATCATGCTCCTGGTCGCCACCGGCCTGCGCGAGCGGGTCATGAACGCCGTCCCGCTCGGCCTGCGCAAGGCCATCGCGATCGGCATCGGCCTCTTCATCAGCCTCGTCGGCCTGGTCGACTCCGGCTTCGTCAGCCGCATCCCGGACGCCGCCCACACCACCGTCCCGCTCCAGCTAGGCGGCAACGGCCACCTGCTCGGCTGGCCGGTGCTGGTGTTCGTGCTCGGCCTGGTGCTGACGCTGGTCCTGATCGTCCGCAAGGTGCCCGGCGCGATCCTGGTCTCCATCGTCGTGATGACCGGCCTCGCCGTAGTGATCGACAAGCTCGCCGACATCCCCGCCCTCAGCTGGGGCCTCACCGTTCCGGCCTGGCCCGGCAACCCGGTGGCCGCCCCCGACTTCGGCCTGGTCGGCAAGGTCAGCCTGTTCGGCGGCTTCGAGAAGGTCGGCGTGCTGACCGGCGTGCTCTTCGTCTTCACGGTGCTCATGTCGTGCTTCTTCGACGCGATGGGCACCATCCTCGGCGTCGCCGACGAGGCCCACCTGCTGGACGAGAAGGGCGACCTGCCCGGGATCAACAAGATCCTCATGGTCGACGGCATCGCCACCGCCGCCGGCGGCGCCACCTCCTCCTCCGCCAACACCTGCTTCGTCGAGTCCACGGCCGGCGTCGGAGAGGGCGCCCGCACCGGCTTCGCCTCGATCGTCACCGGCCTGCTCTTCGTGGTGGCCCTCTTCCTCACGCCCCTCGCCACCATGGTCCCCGCCCAGGCCGCCACCCCGGCCCTGGTCGCCGTCGGCTTCCTGATCCTGGCCAACTCGATCAAGGAGATCGACTGGGCCGACTACACCATCGCGATCCCGGCGTTCCTGACCATCGTGATGATGCCGTTCACGTACTCGATCACCAACGGCATCGGCTTCGGCTTCATCACCTTCTGCATCCTGCGCGTCGCCGCAGGCCGGGGGCGTGAGGTGCCGGTCGCGATGTACGCGGTGGCGGCGGTGTTCGCGTTCTACTACCTGATGCCGGCCCTCGGCCTGCTCTGATCAAGGCGGACTCCGTACCGGGCCCTCTCCCCCGACCGGGAGGGGGCCCGGTCTGTTTCTCCGCGCGGGCGTCCGCAGAAACAGACCGCGCCCGGGTTCAGTGGAGGCCCCGGATTTCGCGGTAGACCGAGCCCAGGTAGTCCGGGAAGTCCCCCACCAGTCGCTGGTAGTCCTGCCGCCACTGGTCGATGTCGGACTGGTCGACGGGCTGTCCGAGCACGGTCGCCAGGTGGCGGGCCAGGAACTCGTCGTCCTGGTCCGGGGTGAAGGTCACCCTGCTGCTCGAAATCTCGAACCTGCGGGTCAGTTCGAGGCGGAGCGTCTTGTAGAGGAAGGAGTTCGCGGTGAAGCGCAGTGACTCCGGCATCTCCTTGGCCTGGGACTGGGGGCCGTGGTACCAGGAGATGTAGACGGAGTCGTCGAACATCTCGTAGCGGTAGACGGCCGTGTCCTCGACGTGCAGCAGCTCGACCGGGCAGAAGCGGCGGTAGTCGAAGAGCGACACGATGCTGACGATCAGCTCGTGGCGCAGCTCGGTTTCGAGCTGCTGGAGTTCCCGGTCCGAGAACCGGTCCCAGTGGACCCTGTCGGCGGCACGCCGCTGGACGGCCCGGGAGTCGCTCGGGTTCAGCATGGCGACCTTCACCTGCTGGGGGTACTGGTTCGAGGCGCGGAGCCGCGCTGCCACGTAGCGGGCGCTCGGGCCGCGGAAGGCGCAGAAGCCGGTGGCCTCCAGGCTCCTGGTCATGTCGATGTTGAACCGGTTCCCGTACCTGCCGTCCGAGGGATTCAGGGCGGGGTAGAGGGCGATCGGCAGGTAGTCCTTGTTGCCCTGGGCGACGGTGGCCGTCAGCTCGCCCGACAGCTCCGCGAAGCTCTCCTTGAGTGACTCCTGGAGGCTCTTCTCCTGGATGCGGGTGCTGAACGCGGTGAAGATCAGGGCGAACAGCACGCTGCCGATCAGGCTGAGACCCAGGTTCGAGAGGATCTGTCGGGTGGTCAGGCCGGGATCGGCCTTCATGAGCAGGAAGCCCGCGAACAGGGCCACCAGGCAGGCCAGGAAGAACGCGTAGTTGACCAGGGTCCTGCGGGTGTCCTGATGCCTCGCGGCCATCGGCCCTCCTGTCTGGGCGCCGGCACCTCGGGCGGTCAACTTATCCGAGACAGGGCAGGGTTGGAGGCCGGAAGGGCCACATTGCCGGTCGGGGGCCCGGCAAGCAGGGGGTGGGGCGACCGCCGGCGCCCCGGAGCGGGAGGCCGGACCGGACCGGCTCCCCGCCCCGGGGGGCGAGGTGCCCGCTACTGAACGCAGAACTCGTTGCCCTCGGGGTCGGCCATCACGACGTGATCGGTGCCGGGCTCCTTGACGTGGCGCAGGGCGGTGGCGCCGAGGGCGGTCAGCCGCTCCACCGTGGCGTCGCGGTCGGCGGGGCCGGGGTGGAGGTCGAGGTGGAGGCGGTTCTTGACGGTCTTCGGCTCGGATACCTGCTGGAAGAGGAGGCGGTGGCCGAGGCCCGTGTCGCTGACGGGGTCGAACGGCTCGTCGGGGTGGCGGACGGCGGCCAGGGCGCGGAAGGCGGGGTGGCCGTCGACCTCGGTGAGGAGGTCGGGGGTGACCGCGCCGGCCGACACCAGGCGCTCGATCAGGGTGCTGTGGTCCTCGACCGTGTAATCCAGGGCCGCGGCCCAGAAGGCGGCCTGGCGGTGCGGGTCGGCGCAGTCGATGACGATCTTCCAGTGCATGGGCATGTAACCGTGTATATCGGTTACCCCGGGCACGGGCAATCACCGGCGGGCGGAAGGTGTCAAAAATGGGACTGTGTAGGCCAGTTGGTGGTGGGCATACTGCCTGGACGGGAGACGCGGAGGGGGCTCGACCGATGGTGCAGGAAGATCCGCCCGTGGGCGATGAGGCGCGGCTGCTGCCGGAGCTGTTCTGGACGGCCGACCGGGCCTCGGTGGACGGGCAGCGGCAGACGCTGCGCTGGTACCGCGGACTGATCGCGATGCTGGTGATCGCCGCGGTGGTGGGATCCCTGCCGGGCCCGGAGCACCGCGGGGACGGCGACATCACGCCGCTCTTCTCCGTCGTGGCATTCCTGGTCGCCGGCTACTTCTGGTCGCGGCTGCGCCGCAGCAACCCGCAGGGCCGCTGGTACGAGGCCCGGGCGGCGGCCGAGTCGGTGAAGACCCTCGCCTGGAAGTACTCGATGCGGGCCCGGCCGTTCGACGGTGCGGCGGAATCGGCGGAGGTGGACCGCGGTTACCTGCTCCAGCTGGAGGACGTGCTGCGCGCCTTCGAGGACCCGGAGATCGTGCCGCCCGGCACCATCCCGGAGATCACCCCCGAGATGCGCCGTGTCCGCTCCGCCAGCCTGGTCGCCCGCCGCACGCTCTACCTGCGCACCCGGGTCGAGGGCCAGCGCACCTGGTACCGCTCGCGGGCCGAGGCGTGCGAGTCGCAGGCGGTCTCCTGGGGGCTGGGGGTGGCGGCGCTGATCATCATCGGTGCGGCGGCGGCGATCGCGCAGGCGGTCGGGGCGCTGCCCGTCCACGTCTTCGGCGCCAGTTCGGCGGCGGCCGCCGCGGTGATCGCCTGGACCCAGCTGAAGCAGCTGCGCCCGCTGGCGGCGGCGTACCAGCTGGCCGCGCGCGAGTTGGAGAACGTCGGCAACCAGCTCTCCGACCTCGACCTGAAGGCCCCGGACGCCGAGCCCCGCTGGGCCCGGCTGGCCGCCGAGGCGGAGGACGCGGTCTCGCGCGAGCACACCACCTGGCGCGCCCGTCGGGCCTTCCCCCGCTGAGGGGGCCGTTGGTGCCCTGGGGCGAGAAGGTCGGGATGTCGAGGCCGGGGGTGGGCTCGACTCTTTCGCGGAAACGGAATGTGATGTGACGTCGGATCCAAGGGTGTCGATCTCGGTGTGGTCGGACGCGGGGGAGGACGCCTCGGGCGGGCTGCGGAGGTGGCTCGACCGGCAGCCCGAACTGCGCGGCGTTGTAAGGCGGGACGACACTGCCGTACCACCGCCCGGAACGATGGGCGGCGCAGGTGAGCTGTTCCTCGCGGTGCTCGCCCCCGGCGGTGTCGCCGCCGTCCTCGCGACCGCGGTGGTGGCCTGGGTGCAGAACCGCCGCGGCGGCCAGAGCGTCTCGGTGACGGTCACCAGGCCGGACGGCGGTCAGGTGACCGTGGCCTCGGATCGGGTGCGCCCGATGAACCCGGAGCAGCTCGCCGAGCTGACCCGGCGGATCGCGGACGTCATCGAACCGGGGCAGCCCTCGGCCGAACCGCCGCTGTCCGCTGTGCCGCCGACCGCTGTGCCGCCGTCCGGGTCGCCGCCGGCCCCCCGCGGCCTGCCGCCCGTGCGGGGCTGACGGCCGTGGCACCCCCTGCGCCCCGCCGCTCCGAGGGCTTCGCCGTGCCCGGAGCTCGGGCCGTTGTCGTCGGCACCGCCCGGCACGCAGCGGCCGTCGTGCCGGACGGCGCCGCCGCCCTGCCGAGGCTGCCCGACCTCCCGAGCGCCGCCACCACCGCACGCGACATCGCCGCCGTCCTGCACGAGGTGTGCGGCATGGCGCCGGACCAGATCACCCTGCTGGTCGACCCGCCGAACGACGGCGTCGTGGTCGCAGCGGTCGAGGAGGCCGTCGCCGAGGCGCGCGGCCCGGTGCTGTTCTACTTCGTCGGGCACGGACTGCTCAGCGCCGGCGACGAGCTCTACGTGGCGACCAGCGCGAGCACCGGGGCGGGCCGGGTTGCCTACGCGGTGCCCTTCCAGTCCGTCCGGGACCCGCTGAGCGGCTGCCTCCAGCCCACGGCCGTCATCCTGGACTGCTGCTTCTCCGGCCTCGCGGACGTGGGTGGGGGTTTGCGCCGGGACCCGTTCGTCTCGGCACGCCCGCGCGGTAGTTTCCTCCTGACCTCGGCCTCGGGGTTCGACCGCTCGTACGCACCCGAGGGCGAGCGGCACACCCGGTTCAGCGGCGAGCTGTTGCGGCTGCTGGGCGAGGGGCACCCCGGCGCGCCCGCCTGGCTGACGCTGGAGGACGTCTACGCCCGGCTCGACCAGCAGTTCGCGAATACCGACGTCCGCCCGCACCGGCAGAGTTCGGACCGCGCGGGCGAACTCGTGCTGGCACGGAACCTCGGCTACCCCCTTCCCCCGCAGCCTGACCGCGACCAGGAGCCGGTCCGGAACGACGGGGCGATCTGCCCGTACCCGGGTATGGAGGCGTTCCGGCCGGAGGAGTACGACTACTTCTTCGGCAGGGAGGAGCTGGTCGGGCAGCTTCTGGCCGAGGTGCTCCGTCCGGCCGGGCAGGCCCCGCCGGTCGACGGTGCCGCGGAGGGGCGGGCCGCCGTGGACGGCGCCGCCGAGGAATCGCCGGGTCTGCCGGTCATGCTGGTCGGCGCGTCCGGTGCGGGCAAGTCCTCGATTCTGCGTGCCGGCCTGCTCCCGGCGCTGGAGCGCCGCTACGGTGCGGATCCCGCAGTGCCCTGGCCCGCCCTGTTGCTGGAGGCGCCGGGCCCGCGCCCGCTGCGTGCGCTGGCTGCCCGCTGGGCGCAGGCCCTGGACCGGCCGGTGGCCGACGTCGAGGAGGAGCTGGCTGCCGGCGCGGTGCCCGCGGGCTGCCCCGTCCTCCTGGTCGACCAGTTCGAGGAGGTCTTCAGCCGTTGTCCGGATGAGCAGGAGCGGGGCCGCTTCGTCGCCGCCCTGTGCGAGGCGGCCGCCGCCGGGGTGCGGGTGGTGATCGCGCTGCGCGCCGACCGGTACGACAGCTGCCTGGACCATCCGCAGCTGGTCCGGGCGCTGCACCGACGCCAGGTGATCGTTCCGCAGATGGGTGAGGACGGTCTTCGGGCCGCGATCGAGGGCCCGGCCGCGCAGACCGGCCTGGCGCTGGAGCCAGGCCTCACGGACCTGCTGCTGCGCGACGCGGGAAGGGGCGGCGGACCGGCCCTCGGCTCGGCCCTTCCGTTTCTCGCGCACGCACTGCGTCAGACCTGGGTACGGCGGTCCGATCGCACCCTCACCCTCGCCGGGTACGCCGCGACCGGCGGCATCTGGGACTCGCTCACCCACACGGCCGAGGCGATCCACGACGAGCTGGACGAGGAAGGCCGGGCACTTCTGCGCGACCTGATGCTGAGCATGATCCAGCTGCCGGACGGCAGGGAGGGGGCGGTACGCCGGCAGGTCCGGCTTCGCGTGCTGCGGGAGGGCAGGTCGCGCGAGCAGCGGGAGCTGCTGGCCCTGCTCCTGGACCGGCTGGCGGCGGCCCGGCTGGTCACCGTCGGCCGCGGCAGCGCCCAGCTCGCGCACGAGGCCCTGCTGCGCGCGTGGCCGCGATTGAAGGGCTGGATCGAGGCGGACAGAGCCGACCTGGTGAAGCGTCAGCAGTTGGCGTCCGCCGTCGATGCCTGGGACCGCTCCGGCCGTGACCCGGCCTACCTCTACGTCGGTACCCGCCTGGCGGCGGCGGCCGAGTGGGCGACCGACGAACGGGCGGCGCGGCTGCTGCGGACGGTGGACGAGCGGTTCCTGCGGGTCAGCCAGGCCGCCGAGCAGGCGGTGCAGGCACGTGAGCTCCGTCGGGTCCGGGTGCTGCGGCGCCTGCTCGCCGTGATCGCGGCGGCGTTGTGCGTGGCGCTGGCGGCCGCCTACCTGGCCCGGCAGCAGCAGCTGACGGCGCAGGAGCAGCGTCAGGCCGCCACGGCCCGGGTGCTGGTCTCCGACGCCCGTGACTTGCGGGACGTCCAGCCGGAGAACGCGATCGCGATGGGGCTTGCCGCCGTACGGCTGGACTCCGCCCCGCACACCCGGGCCGGCCTGGCCACGACGCTCGCGCAGTCGCGCTTCCTGGGTGCCCGTGTGGAGTCGCCCGCCGACCCGGTCGACTTCGTCGACGAACCGGCGTTCAGCCACGACAGCCGGCTGCTGGTGGGCGTGACCCGCACCGCCGTCGTCCTGTGGGACGTCGCCGATCCCCTGCACCGGCGCCGTCTGGCGGAGCTGCCGGTGGACCGGGAGCGGGTCACCGGGTTCGGCTTCAGCCCCGACGACCGGACCCTGGTGGTGCTGGAGACCGGCCGCGACCCCGCCCGGGTGAGGACGGTGACGCTCTGGGGCCTCGCCGATCCGGCCCGTCCGGTCAGGAGCGCGGTGCTGGACCCCGGGCTGACCGAGGGGGCGGACAGTGTTTCGTTCAGCCGGGACGGCACGATGATGGCCGTCGTCGGGAGTGTGAAGGACACGGAGTGCGGCACGCTGACGCTCTGGGATCTGCACGACCGTACGAAGCCGGTCAGGGTGACCCGGATGTCGGACCTCTACGACTGCGACACCGTCTCGCTGAGCCCGGACGGCCGCACGCTGGTGATCGGCGACGGCATGATCAAGTTCAGCAGCGACGTGCCCGATCCGGACTCGGTCGTCAAGCACTCCGGCATGACCGTCTGGGACATCTCCGACCCCACCCGGCCGAGGCGGCTGAAGCGGATCGACGGCTGGTCCGCCGGGCTGGTGTTCAGCGCGGACGGCCGCCTGCTGGTGACCCGTTCCGGGATTCGTGTGCGGCTGTGGGACATGGCCGACCCGGCCGACCCGCGGGCGCTCTCCACCGTGGCCGATCACACGGACGACGTCTCGGCGCTGCGGTTCAGCCCCGACGGCCGGCGGCTGGCGAGCGGGGACGGCGTGGGGACCGTCGTCGAGTCCGATGTGACGGACCCGGCGCATCCCCGGGTGGTGGCCACCGTCACCAACCGGGAGAGGGGCATCGAAGCCCTGGCCTACAGCCCCGACGGCCGGACCCTCACGACACTGGACGGCCAGAACCGCCTGACCGCCTGGGACGTCGGCAAGCACACCGAGCCCACCCTCCTCGGCCGGGCGGACCTCGGGGCGTCCGGGCACGGGATCGCGTTCACGCCGGACGGGCGGTTCGCCGCCGTCGGCACCGCCGTTGAGACCGTCGAGCTGTGGGACCTCTCCGACCCGCAGCACCCGCGGGCGGCAGCCGCGCTCACCGGCCACACCCGGATGGTCGACACCGTGGCGTTCAGCCCCGACGGCACCGTGCTGGCGAGCGGCGCGGTGGACGAGACCATCCTCTGGGACGTCACCGACCGCGCCAGCCCGCGCCTCGCCGTCACCCTGCCCGGTACGCGGGGCAACGCCTCGGTCGGCTTCACCCCGGACGGGACGACGCTGATCACGTCCGGGGCCGCGAACTCGTTCGCGTCCGGCACCTCGGTGGTGTGGGACGTCAGGGACCGCGGCCGGCCGGTGGCCGCGTACCGCCTGGAGGGAGCCAGCGCGACCGCCCCGGTCCGGATCAGCCCGGACGGCCGGCTGCTGCTCGTCCCGCTCGACACCGGTGGGAACTTCACCAAGCCCATGTCGGCCGTGTTCCGCCGGACGCCGGACGGCGGATGGAAGGCGGTGCAGGACGACGGACATCCCTACGGGGTCGGCCAGGGTGCTTTCAGCCCGGACAGCCGAACGCTGGCCGTGACCAAGGGCGGCGCGGGCGTCGTCCTGTGGAACCTCGCCGACCCCGACAGGCCCAGGGAGGCCGCGCAGCTGGCCGACATCAGGGACAGCCACGCGGTGGCGTACCACCCCGGGGGCAAGCTGGTGGCGGGGGCGAGCTCCGCCGGCGCGATCGCCGTCTGGGACGTCGAGGCTCCCGACCAGGCCTTCCTGCTGGCGCGGCTGAGCATGTCGACGGGCGGGGAGGTCGGTTTCAGCCCGGACGGCCGGTTGTTGGTGGGTGTGTCGGACCGGACGCTGCAGGTCTGGGAGCTCGGTGACCTCCCCGCGGTGGCGGCCGACCTCATCGGGCTGGCGTGTCACCGGCTGAGCGGGCAGCTCCCCGACGAGCTGTGGAAGAAGCACGCCCCGGGTGTCTCGCAGCCGAAGCTCTGCTGACCAGGTGCGTCGCCCCGGACCGGGAGCGCGCCCGGCGGGCCTTCCCCCGCTGACGAGCGGCGCAGCGCCGGCACCCCCGGCCGCGTCACGGGGGAAATCGGGAGGTCGTGGGGAGATCGGGCGAAGCCTGCGCACCGCTTGGGGCACAGGTGTGCGAGGTGGGTGAGGGTCGGGCGCGGAAGCCCGAACCGTAATCGTTACGTGTCCATGCCCTGGTTTCATCGCCTCCGCGCACGACGTCAGTCACTGCTCGGAGGCCCCCCTTGCGCATTCTCCTGATCGCCAGCGCGTTCAACAGCCTGACCCAGCGCGTCCACACCGGACTCCGCGACCGCGGGCACGAGGTGGCCGTGCAACTGGCGCTCGGCGACGAACAGATGCGGGCGGCGGTGAAGCGGACCGACCCCGAGCTGATCCTCTGCCCGATGCTCACCAAGGCCGTCCCCGAGGACATCTGGTCGCAGCGCACCGTCCTGATCGTGCACCCCGGCCCCAAGGGCGACCGTGGCCCCTCCTCGCTCGACTGGGCGATCACCGAGGGCGCCGAGCGCTGGGGCGTGACCGTCCTCCAGGCCGTCGAGGAGATGGACGCCGGGGACATCTGGGCCTCCGTCGACTTCGCCGTCCCGGCCGGCGGCAAGAGCGAGCTGTACCGGAACGAGGTCGCGGACGCCGCCGTCGAGGCGGTGCTGCTGGCCGTCAGCCGGTTCCAGGGCGGGCTGTTCACCCCCGAGCCGCTGGACTACGACCGCCCGGACGTCCGTGGCGAGCTGCGGCCCTTCCTCAAGCAGGCCGCCCGCCGGATCGACTGGTCAGAGGACCCCACCGCCACCGTGCTGCGCAAGCTGCGCGCCGCCGACTCGCAGCCGGGCGTGCTGGACGAGCTGTACGGGCGCGAGTACTTCCTGCACGGCGGCCACCCCGAGGACGAGCTGCGCGGCCGTGAGCCCGGCGCGGTGATCGCCACCCGGGACGGCGCCATCTGCCGGGCCACCGTGGACGGCGCGGTCTGGATCCCGCAGCTGCGCCCGCGCCGCACGCCCGGCGGGCCGGCCACCTTCAAGCAGCCGGCCGCGACGGTGCTCGCCGGCCACCTCCACCGGGTCCGCGAGGTGCCCGTCAGCCCCGCTTCGGCGGCCCGGCGGGACACCTGGTCGGAGATCCGCTACCACGAGCAGGACGAGGTCGGCTTCCTCGAATTCGCCTTCGCCGGCGGGGCGATGAGCACCGAGCAGTGCCGCCGCCTGCTGGCCGCCTACCGGGAGGCCGCGGACCGGCCGACCTCCGTGCTGGTGCTCGGCGCGGCCCGGGACTTCTTCTCCAACGGCATCCACCTCAACGTGATCGAGGGCGCGTCGTTCCCGGCGCTGGAGTCGTGGGAGAACATCAACGCGATGGACGACCTGGTGGAGGCGGTCCTCACCACCACCGACAAGGTCACCGTCTCCGCCCTGGCCGGGAACGCGGCCGCCGGCGGCCTGATGCTGGCGATCGCCGCCGACGAGGTCTGGTGCCGCGAGTCGGCGGTGCTGAACCCGCACTACCGGCTGATGGGCCTCTACGGCTCCGAGTACTGGACGTACACGCTGCCCCGCCGGGTCGGCGCCGAGCAGGCCGAGCGGCTGACCACGGAGGCGCTGCCGGTCGGCGCGGCGCACGCGGAGCGGCTGGGCCTGGTGGACCGGACGGCGGGCGGCAGCGCGGCGGACTTCCGCCGCTGGGTGGCCCGGGAGGCGGCCCGGCTCGCCGGCTCACCGGAGCTGACCGGCCGGCTGGTGGACAAGAAGCGCCGCCGGGCCGAGGACGAGGAGACCAAGCCGCTGGCCGAGTACCGGGCGGAGGAGCTGCGCCGGATGCACCGCAACTTCTACCGGGACGGCGAGCCGTACCACGAGCTGCGGCGGAATTTCGTGCACAAGGTCTGCCCGGTCGCGACGCCGGAGCACCTGACCGGGCTGCTCGGCAAGCCGGAGTAGACGGCCCGGGTGCGGCGAAGCCCTGGGGCCCGGCCGGAAGACCGGGCCCCAGGGCTTTTGCGCGTGCTCAGCGCCCGCGCGGGGGCGGCTCAGCGCCCGCGCGGGGCGAGCGGCGCCGCCCGGCCGACCAGGATCGGCTGCGCGTTGACGGCGCTGCGGCTCGGCGAGACCGCGAAGGCCAGCGAGCCGAAGAAGATGTAGCAGCCCAGCCCGACCACCAGCGGGAAGATGAACTGGAGCGCCATCACCCCGCCCAGGGTGCTCTGCGAGGCGTCGAGCCGGACGGAGACGGCGGCCATCCCGGTGTAGTGCATCGCGCACACCGCGACGCCCATCACCGGGGCGGCGGCCAGCACGGCGAGGGTGCCCCGGATGTTCAGCGCGGCCCAGAGCGCGGCGGTCGCGGCGAACACCGCGATGCCGACCGACAGCCACACCGTGGTGCGGTCGTAGCCGACGTGGCCGGGCAGGACCATGGCGGCCATGCCGAGGTAGTGCATGGCCGCGACGCCGAGCCCGGTGGTCACTCCGCTCGCGAGCAGGGCGACGACGCGGTGGCGGCTGTAGCCGACGGCGAACATGCCGAGGCCGACGAAGAAGATCGCGACGAGCAGGCTGAGCACGGTGAGCCCCGGTCGGTAGCTGATCTCGATCCCGGTGACGGAGAAGCCGAGCATCGCGATGAAGTGCATCGACCAGATGCCCGCGCCGAGCGAGGTCGAGGCGAAGAGCAGCCAGTAGACGCGGGTCCGGCCGGTGGAGACGAGCGCCCAGCGGGTGCTGCGCAGGGCGACGAAGGCGCCCAGACAGGCGACGAAGTACGAGACCGCCGGCGTCACCCAGCCGTGGTCGGCATGATGGATCTCTCCCACGAGGAAGCTCCCTGACGGGTTTGGGGGGAGGACTGACGCCAGGAACGGGCGGACGCGTCGGCCGTGGGACGGCCCGGTCATGGGTGGCGAAGCCGGATGCGCGGTACGCGCGGGTGTCGCGGTCCTGCCCGGGGGAAGCCTGGCGTGTGGTGCCCCTGACAACGGGGGACAGTAACCACTACCGGTGAGTCGCACAATGTTCGGGTTTTTGGTGAAAGCGCAGGTCAGAGCTGTTCTTCACGTGATCGGCAAGATCTCGCCACCAAGCCCTGACGTCGCCTGCGCATAGAGCACCCGGCCTGTCCGGGGAGCCGCTCGGGCCTCCCGGCCGTCACTCCAGAGGAGCTAGGCCGAACGGGTGGCCGGCCGGGTCGATCAGCACCTTGAGGGTGCGGCCGTGCTGGTAGCGGGGTTCGGTGGCGCCGAGTGCGAGCGCCCGGGCGGTGGCGTCTTCCAGGTCGTCGACGTAGAAGTCCAGGTGGAAGTGCTTGCTGCCGTCCGGTTCGGTCCACGGCTCCGGCCGGTACCCGGTCACCCGTCCGAAGCCGAGCGGGCTGCCGCCCTCCGGGTTGTCCAGGATGGCGAAGCGCTCGTCCACGTGCCGGGTCTCCCACCCCAGGAGCTCGCCGTAGAAGGCGGCCAGCGCGACCGGGTCGGCGCAGTCGATGGTGACCATGGCGAGGCGGGCGAAGCCGGTGTCGTTCTGCTCGGCCTGCTCGGCGGCGACGTCGGTCATTTCTGGTCGGCCCTTTCACTGAGGGGTGGTGCTGGTCGGCCCTTCCGTCGAGGGGTGCGTGGCGCTGGGAGCCGTGTAGGTCAGGCCCCAGAACCAGCATCGCACCGGGAGCCACGGAGGGCACGGCCAGCGGGCCGGACGCGGGTGGGGCCCGTTCCCGGAGGGTCGGGGTCGGTCGCCGGAGCGGATCGAGAGCGTCCGGGTCGGTACAGATCGGTACAGAATCGGCACGTTCCGGGGGGAGCTGTCTGATGGTTCATTGGATAAAATTTCGATGCAATCGACGGATTGGTGTGAGTGGGGGGATCCTGATGGCGATCGAGCTGCCCGGCGAGGTGGCGACGCTCCTCGAGTTCATCGGCATTCACTGGCCCTCGGTCAACGAGGACAAGGTCCGCGAATTCGGCGAGCACGTCAAGGAGTTCGCCAAGGGACTCGAAGACCTGCACACGGACTCGACCGCGTCGGTCCATCAGCTCGGCGGGGCGTACGAGGGCGAGTCGTACGAGGCGCTGGTGGCCAAGTGGGCGCTGATGTCCGACAAGCACTTCAACGAGGTCGTCCAGGCGGCCCACGTGGTGGCGAAGGCCCTGGATACCGCCGCGGACGTGATCATCGCCATGAAGATGGAGGCGCTCGCCGAGCTCATCGTGCTGGCCGCCTCCTTCGTCGCGGCCCAGGCCGCCGCCGTGGCGACCCTCGGGCTTGCGGAGGCCGGGGTGATCGCGATCCAGCAGGCCGCGCGCAAGCTGATGTCCTATCTGGCGCACCAGCTGGAGGACCACATCATCTCCGAGGTGATCGAGGCGGCGGTCACCCCGCTGGTGGAGATCGTCGCGGGGGCGGTGTCCGGGTTGGTGTTCGAGGCGGCGGAAGCGGCCGTGAACGGCGGAGGCGGTTCGGCCGGCACCGGATTCAAGATCGACCCCGCGGTCGTGGAGACGCACGCCCGGGCCCTGCACGCCCAGGCGGAGAAGGTCGCCCAGCACGCGCAGGTCTTCAGCGCCCGAGTGGCAGGGGTGAGCTTCGAATGACCGACCCGGTCGTCAAGGCGCTGCAGAAGAGCGCCCAGAAGCTCGGCAAGGCCCTGGCCGAGGACACGGGCAAAGCCGTCAAGAAGATGTACAAGCAGGCGGGCGACAACCTGGCCAAGACCGCCAAGCACCACAAGACCAACGACGAGCACCACGCGCAGGGCTTCGCCGACAAGGGCAAGGACAAGGCCGCACCGCCGCCGAAGGCGGGCACCAGCTCCGGCGGAGACGCGAAGCCGCCGCCCCGGAAGTACTTCATCCACGACGACGGCCGGGTCCAGGAGATCAAGGACGGCAAGCTCGTCGACCCGGACGGGACCGACAAGTCCCTCAAGACCCTGCTGGACGGGGACTCGGGCAAGGTCAAGGACGCGGAGCCGAAGGACCTGAGCTCCACGTACCACGCGAAGAAGTACAAGAAGTCGGACAAGGACGACGACGGCAACCCCAAGCAGGACGAGAAGGTCGTCAGCCAGAAGATCACCGAGCCGACGGAGCTGTCCCGGGCCGTGGAGGAGGCCCGGCGCGCCGAGGGCAACTACGGCGGCAAGAACTACGCCTCGCTCAGGTACCGGGACGAGCACGGCGAGTTCATCCTGGTCGGCCGGAGCGACTACGTCCGCAGCCACTCGGAACGGTCGATCGGCAAACCGCTGCTGGGCGGCAAGGAAGGCAACGTCAGCGAGCTCTACACCGAACGGGCGCCCTGCCAGGCCGGCCCGAACTGCGAGCGCTGGCTGGCCCGGCACTTCGAGTCCGAGAATCCCGACCTGAAGGTCACCCACGGCGTCGACTACGACAACAAGGTCCCCACGAAGGACCGCGACTGGGGCCACAAGGCCTATCTGGACCAGCTCGAGGAGGACCACTCCACGGGCAAGCATGATGGCACGATGGGCACGAAGGACTTCGACGCGCAGGGGCAGCAGGACAAGGCGGCCTCCGACGCGAAGCACGTGGCGAAGAAGCAGAAGCTCAAACACACTGGCCTGTGACGGGCGGGACGACAGGATGGATGACTGGTGCTGGTAGGGATTGACTGGCCCGTGGTCGTTGAACGGGCCACGCCGGGTGATCTGCTGAGGTTCCGGCCCGAGGCCGCGGCGCGGATCTGGCCGGGCGGTGACGGCGCGCGCTTCGTGACGGAGATCGGGATCCCGAACTCCAAGGGGCTCTTCCGCATTCTGGAGGAGCTGGCGGACCGGGACCCGGCGAGCCGGGACATCGCCTTCGAGAACTGGCCCGGGCCCGAGCCGGTCGACACCCCGCACGGGAAGCTGCAGCCGCTGGGCAGGCTCTACCAGGCGGTCGTCTTCGTGCACCTCGGCGACGGGACGATCTGGGTCTCCGACCCGGATTCCGAGATCGAGTACGAGCTGATCCACGGGGACGTCTCCTCGTTGGCCTACCTCGTCTACAAGTTCGAGGTGGAGCGGCCGGGGCCGGACGAGCGCCCGGACCCCAACGACTGGGCCGACGTGGAGGAGATCGTCCGCGAGGGAATGGAGCGCTGGGACTCGCTGCCCTTCAAGAGTGAGTTCTGGACGGCGTTCCTCGACTCCTACCCCATGCTGTGAGGGCCGGTTCGGACGTGAGCGCGGACATGAACGACGAGCTGGCGGCGGAGCTGCTGGCGCACTTCGGGCCGCGGGGGCTGCGCAGCCTGTCGATCGCGCCCGCGGGACCGCTGCGGCACCCGGGGCTGCCGCTCCAGGTGGGGCCGTACTTCCAGGCCGCCGAGGAGTCCGACCCGCCGTCGCTGGGCGAGTACGCGGCCGGGTACGGGCTGGACGCGGGGCCGTCGGCGGCCCAGCTGCGGATCGGCACCGATCGCGGGGCCGAGCTGTACTTCGCCCCGGACCGGTCGGTCCGGGCGGTGCTGCTGGGGTCGGAGCCGGTGGACCAGCCGGTCAGCTCCACGGTGGCGGCGTTCGCGGCCGGACTGCTGCTGCTGGACCGGCACCTGCCGGCGGTCACCGCGTCCGACCGGCCGGAGGAGGCCTTCGCGGCCTACCGGGAGCTGCGCCAGGGACTGCTGGCGGCCGACCCCGCCGCATTCGAGGACCGCGAGGGCTGGTGGCCGCGGGTGCTGGACGACCTGCGGCGCCCACTGAACGTCGACTCGTCGGCGGCCTTCGAGGTGGTCGACGAGCGGGGCGGGAAGCGGATCGTCACGGAGGCCGGCGGCCCCGGGCCGCTGCACCCCGAGGAGGTGCTGTGGCACCGCCTCCGGGCGGAGGGCGTCGAGGCCGAGCAGGTGCTCCGGGTCTACTGTGAGCTGGAGCCGTGCATGATGCCCGGGCACTACTGCGCCCGCTGGATGGCACGGGAGTTCCCGGATGCGGAGTTCACGCACAGCTTCGACTACGGGGACACGGCCGGGTCCCGCGAGAGCGGGATCAAGGCGTTGATGATCAGCCTGGCCGAGCGGCAGGGCTGAGCGGGGAGAGACCCGAGCGGTCGGACCGTGGTGGAACCAGGAGAGGGAATCAGGGGAATGGCGCGGGACGGACGGCGGATGCCGCCGCTGGAGGCGGGGCGCAGGCCGGCCGGACTGGCACTGCTCGGCTGGCTGGACGACCTGCGGGCGCCGCGGCTCTGCCAGGTGGCGGGGCCGCCCGGGGCCGGCAAGTCGCACCTGCTGGCCTGGCTGGTCCGCGGCTGCACCACGGAGACGGTGCCGGGCACGCGGCGGATCCACGCCGTGCTGCCCGCCGCCGGGGCCACCGTCCGGACGGCCGTCTGGTCGCTGGGCCGGCAGCTCGACCTGGTCGCGCACGCCCCGGGCCCGCTGATCGAGGCGATCGCGGCGGACGCCCGGCCGACCCTGGTCTGCGTCCCCGAGCTGGACGCGGCCGAGGACCCGGCCGGTCTCGTGACCGGACTGCTCGACCCGCTGCTCCGGCTGCCCGGCGTGCGACTGGTGGTCGAGGCGACGACCGGGGGCGCGGCGGCCGGGGCGTTCACCGCGGTGCCCGCGCCGGCGGTGCTGGACCTCGGCGATCCGCAGTGGACGGACCGCGCGCGGTTCGCGCAGTGGGCGGCGGCCCGGGGCGGCGACGCGGCCGCCTACCCGCTGCCCGGCCCTGCCCTCGGGACACCGGCCGCCCCGTCGGCTCCGGTGCCGCCGGCGGTCCCGGCCGGTGCCGACCTGCGGGCGGTCGGCGAGGAGACGCTGTCCGCGCTCTGGAGGGCGGCCGCGGCGGGCGGTGACCCCGGCCCGCTGGTCGCGGACCCGCTGCTCTACGCGCTGGCCCGCCCCGTCCCGGTGACGGCGGCCGTCGAGCGGCGGGACGACGCGCTCGCCCGGGCCTGGCGCGCCGCCGGTCCGGCCCTGATCGAGGAGCCCGATCCGGCCGTCCGGGCCGCCGTGCTGCGGACCAGGCTGCTCGGCGGGGACACCTCCGCCGCAGCCGCCGCGTCCGTCCTCGCGCAGCTGCCCGTGCCCTGGTCCGGGCGCTGGGCGCGCTGGGAGGGCGCCGACCGGGACTGGCCGGGGCCGGCCGTCGCGATCACCGCCGGGGCGGGGCCGTACCTGTCGCAGGTGCTGGTGAGCGATCCGACCGGCGCGGTGCGGACCTTCGACGCCGCCACCGGCCGCCGGGTCGGCGCCGTGGTGGTGCCGTCCCCGCGCCCGCTGCGGGGGCTGGCGGCGACGGCGGGCGGTTCCGTGGTGCTGCTCGACGCCTGGGGCCGGGCGGAGCTGGTGGTCCCGGCCGAACCGCGGCCGGGCCTGGAGCCGTACGGGCTGATGACGGCGTTGGACGCGGTCGGCTCGGTGGCCGGCGGCACGACGCCGGCCGGCGGCCCGGGCGGGCTGAGCGCGGTGGCGGCGATCGGCGGGCTGGCCGGTTCCGCGCCGGCGTTCGGCGACGAGGCCGGCGCCGTGCACTGGTACGAGGACGGCAAGGTGGTCGGCGAGCGGCTGCACCACGGGCCGGTCACCGCGCTGGCCGGTACCGCCCTGGGGGGCGGGCCGTTGTCCGATCCGGAGATCCCGCTGCTGGTGAGCGGCGGTTTCGACGGCGCCGTACGGATCTGGGGTCCGCGCTCGGCGCCGATGCCCGAGCCGTCCGACCGGCGCGGCTGCCCGGTGACGGCGGTGGCCGCCGGCGCGACGGCGGCCGGCCCGGTGGTGGCCGCGGCCTGGTCCGACGGGCTGGTCCGGGTGCGCTACCTGGGCGGCGGCGGGGTGCTGGACCTGCGGACGGGCTCTGAGGTCTGGTCGCTCGCCCTGGCCGGGACGCTGTTGGTGGTGGGTATGCCGGACGGCCTCGTCGCGGTGGACACCCGGCGCTGACGGCGCCGGCGCCGGGGCACCGGCGGTCGGCCGAGGGTGATCGGAAAGCAATTTTCCTTAGCGAGAGTAATGACGTAGGCTAAGGACATGCCCGAGATGTCCGAGCAGGACCTCGCAGCCGTCAGTCAGCTGCGGTCGTCCACCATGCGCCTCTCCCGTCGCCTGCGTCACCAGCGGGTCGAGGAGTCGCTCAGCCCTACCGAGATGGGGGTGCTGGGCACCCTCGCACGCTGCGGGAAGGCCACGCCGGGTGAGCTCGCCCGGAAGGAGCACGTCCAGCCGCCCTCCATGACCAGGATCGTCGCGATGCTGGAGGAGAAGGGCCTGGTGCGGCGGGAGCCGCACCCGGAGGACCGCCGGCAGGTGGTCGTCAGCAGTACCGAGCAGGCGGAGGTGATCCTCGCGGAGAGCCGTCGCCGGCGCAACGCCTGGCTCGCCGAGCTCGCCGAAGGGCTCGACGAGGAGGAGTGGGCCGTCCTCCGGGAGGCCGCGCCCGTGCTGTACAAGCTCGCACATCTCTGAGGCACACCTGTTTCCGGTCAGCCGCCGGAGGACGAAGGAGAACCGCATCACCGCAGGACCGAGCACAGACACCAGGAGCGCGACGGCCCCCCGACGGGTCGTCGTGCCGCGAGGGGAGACCACCGTGACACCGCCGGCCGCAGCCAGCGCCGCCGCCATCCGTACCGACGAGCCGACCACCGACCCCGCCGCCGCCTCCGCGGCGGCCGCCGACGCCCAGGCACCCGCCCCCACGGGGCTGCCGGGCAACGGCGACGACGACCCCGACGAACGCACCGCGGCGGTAGACCCCGCCGCTCAAGGCGGCGCCCGCCCGTGGCCCGCCACCACCGCGCGGCCCCTCTCGGCGGCCGCATCCCCCACAGGCGCCCGCTTCACCCGGCCCGGGGGGATGTTCTCCTCGCTGCGCGTCCGCAACTACCGCTACTACTTCGCCGGCCAGGTGGTGTCCAACACCGGCACCTGGATGCAGCGGATCGCGCAGGACTGGCTGGTCCTCAGCCTCACCGGCAGCCCGTTGGCCGTCGGCATCACCACCGCCATGCAGTTCCTGCCGATGCTGCTGCTCGGCCTGTTCGGCGGCGTGCTCGCCGACCGGATGCCCAAGCGCCGGCTGCTGATCTACACCCAGGGCGCGATGGGCCTGCTGGCCGCCGGCCTGGCCGCGCTGACCATCGGCGGTGTGGTCACGCCGTACTACGTGTACGCGTTCGCGCTGCTGCTCGGCCTGGTCACCGTGGTCGACAACCCGACCCGGCAGGCCTTCGTCTCCGAGATGGTCGGCCCGAAGGACCTCGCCAACGCGGTCAGCCTGAACGCCGCCAACTTCCAGACCGCCCGGCTGGTCGGCCCCGCCGTCGCGGGCCTGCTGATCGCCGCGGTCGGCAGCGGCTGGGCGTTCGCGGTGAACGCGCTCTCCTTCGCCGCCGTGATCGGCGGACTGCTCGCCATGCGGCAGAGCGAACTGCGCCCGACCGCGCCGATCGCCCGCGAGAAGGGGCAGTTGAGGGAGGGGCTGCGGTACGTGAAGGAGCGGCCCGAGCTGCTCTGGCCGATGGTGCTGGCCGGCTTCATCGGCACCTTCGGGTTCAACTTCCCGACGCTGCTCTCCGGTTTCGCCCGCGACACCTTCAAGGTGGGCGCCGGGCAGTACGGCCTGCTGAACACCGCGATGGCGGTCGGCTCGCTGGCCGGCGCCCTGCTCGCGGCCCGCCGCGGCGCGCCCAGACTGCGCAGGCTGGTGGGGGCGGCGCTGGCCTTCGGCACGCTGGAGGTGGTGGCCGCGTTCGCGCCCGGCTACTGGACCTTCGCGGCGCTGCTGACCCTGATCGGGGTGTTCGGGCTGAGCTTCAACACCTCGGTCAACTCCACGCTGCAGCTGGCCACCGACCCGGAGATGCGGGGCCGCGTGATGGGCCTGCTGGTGCTGGTCTTCACCGGCGGCACGCCGATCGGTGCGCCGGTCGTGGGCTGGGTGACGGCCTCGTACGGGCCCCGACTCGGGCTGCTGGCCTGCGGGTTGGTCTCGGCGCTGGCCGCCGGCACGGTCGGCCTGGTGCTGGCCCGCAGTGCCGACCTCAAGGTCCGGGTCGACCTGCACCCGGGCCGCGGCGGACGGGTGGTGGCCTTCGTGCCGCGTACCCGGACCACCGTCAAGTCGGAGCTGGCCGCCGCCTGCTGACGGTCGGTCAGACCCGGGCTGGCACGGTGGCCCGCCCGGGGGCGGTGGTCAGAGCCGGATCTCCAGGATCTGGCCGGGCCAGAGGCCGTTCGGCTGCTCGACCTCGAAGGGTTCGGTCTCGGTGAATCCGAGTGCCCGGTACTGGCCGACCAGCCGGCGGTCGTCGCCCGCGTAGCAGTCCACCCGGACCAGGCCGATGCCGCGGCGGCGGGCCTCGTCCAGGGCGTCGGCGATCAGCGCGGCGCCGATGCCCGAGCCCTTGCGGGACCGGTCGGTGACCAGGTTGCGGATGTACAGCTCCCGCTCCTCGACGGCCGGGATGTACTGGCCGCGCTCCTCGGACACGACGCAGCAGCCGACGGTGCGGCCCTCGTCGTCCACCGCGAGCCGGATAAGGAACGGCTCGTCGGCGTACTTCCGGATGTGGTCGACCCTGGCCGGGTTGCCGCTGAAGGGCTGGTCGCCCCACTGGCCGGTGCGCCCCCGGGCCGCCAGCCAGGCGACCGCGCCGTCGAGCAGGGAAAGGATGTCGGCGACGTCGTCGGGGCCGCCGGTACGGATCTTCATGAAAATGTTCTAGCTCAAAGAGCCGTGCGCGGGAAGATGACCTCATGAGGCTCTTTGTGGCGGTGCTGCCGCCGGTCGAGGCGTTGCAGGGGCTCTCCGACGCGGTGGCGCCGGTGCGTGGCCTGCCGGGGGCGGACCGGCTGCGCTGGACGACGGTGGAGGGCTGGCACCTGACCCTGGCCTTCCTCGGCGAGGTGCCGGTCGAGCGGCTGCCGGAGCTGGAGGCCGGGCTGGCCGGGGTGGCGGAGGTGCACGCCGTGCACCGGCTGCGGCTCGCCGGGGCCGGGCGGTTCGGCGACCGGGTGCTCTGGGCCGGGGTGGAGGGCCAGACCTGGGCACTGCGGCGGCTCGCCGAGGCGGTGAACGAGGCCACCGCGGACGTGATCGGCGAAGTGGACGCGTTCACCTTCCACCCGCACCTGACCCTGGCCCGGGCCGGCTCCTCGCGCGGACAGCGGCGGGCGGTGCAGCGGGTGGCGGCGGCGGAGCTCGACTCCCTGGCGCTGGCGCTCGGCGAGTACCGGGGGCCGGAGTGGGAGGCCGCCGAACTGCACCTGATGAAGAGCCAGCTGGACGGCGGCTTCGCGCACTACGAGACGGTCCGCTCCTGGCCGCTGGCCGACTGGAGCTGAGGCGCTCCCGGGGCGCGCGCCGCGCCCCGGGAGCCTCCGGGTCAGATGGTGTAGTAGCCCTGGACGTCGGCGACGAGGTCCAGGCTGCCGTGCGGGTTGTACAGCTCGACGTAGCCGTCGGCACTCACCGGGACGACCGTCATGGCGCCGGTGTCCTGGCCCTGGGCGTAGTTGAGGCTGGACGTCGACGGACGCCGGGCGCCGGCCCGGAACGCGGTGATGTGGCCGTCCTCGCTCGCGTTGGTGCCGGTCAGGTTGAGGACGACGGCCGCCACGGTCTCCGGCACGCCGTTCAGGCCGGTGACCTTGACCCGGGTGGTGGAGCCGGGGCGGACCTGGACCGCCGGGGCGCCGAGCCCGGAGCGGGTGTCGAGCACCCGGGTCGGGTCGGCCGGGATGAACAGGCCGCTGTTGCCGGCGTCACTGCTGGGGCTGTGGTACTCGAACCGGCCGATGTAGTCGACCACGACGTGGGTTTGGCCGGCATTGGTGTAGAGCGCGAGAGCGTTGGTCCCCGTGTAGGCGTAGGAGAGGTTGGTGACTGTCTGACCCGGGGCGAAGTTGAGGTCGGACGTGCCCCAGGGGGACTGCCCCGCCGGGTACATGGTGAGGTGGGCGCTCTCGGTCGGCTCCGTGACGGTGGCCTGGACCACCAGGTTGCCGTTCGGGGACGCCACCGAGGAGACGTCCAGATTGAGGACGTTCTGCTCGCCGGCGACGAGCTTGCCCGGGTGGTTGCCGGTGGTGGTGCGGGTGTCCAGCAGCCGGGTGGGCTCGCCGACCGCGAAGCTGAAGCCCTGGTAGACGCTCGCACCCTTGGCGGTGTAGTAGCCCTGCAGGTCGGCGACCAGGTGGACGCGGCCGACGTGGTTGTAGAGGTTGACCACGCCGTCGGCGCCGACCTGCACCGTCACCCGGTTGGTGGTGACCTTGCGGGTCGGGGACACGTTGAGGTTGGACACCGTCGGCACCGGCCGGCCGTCGGGGAAGGCGGTGAGGAAGCTCTCGTCGGTCGCGTCGACCGCGGTCACGTTCATCACCACGGCGGTCGGTACGTCGCCGCTGGAGAGCCCGAGGAGCTTCTTGATGTCGAGCTTGGTGACGCTGTCGGGGCCGACCTTGCCCGACGGGGCGCCGTTGCCCACCCGCGTGTCCAGAATCCGGTAGTTCGACACCGAGAACCACGTGCCGGCCGGGCCGACCTGCTCGACCGTAGCGGCGGTGGCGAGTGGCGCGGACGGCAGGACGGTGCCGGCCGCGATGACGAGTGCGGCGAGCGCCGCGGCACGGGATGCGCGCATGGGAGTTCCCCCAGGGAAGAGAGTCGAGTGGCGGGGCCGGGAGGGGGCGGGCTCAGGAGGTGTAGTAGCCCTGGACGTCCGCGACCAGGTCCACGCTGCCGTGGTGGTTGTAGAGCTCGATGTAGCCGTCCGGGCTCACCTTCACCACGGCCATGGCGGGCACGTCCTGGCCGGCGCGGTAGTTGAGGTTGGACGTCGAGGGGCGCGCGGTCCCGGCGGCGTAGGCGGTGACGTGCCCGTCGTACGGCGTGTCGGTGGCGGTCAGGTTGACCACGACGGCCGCGATGCCGGCGGGCGCGCCGGGCAGGTCGCTCACCTTCACCCGGCGGGTGTCCTCGGCGCCGAGCGGGCCGGCCTGGGCGCCGAGGCCGCTGCGGGTGTCGAGCACCCGGGTGGGCCGGGTCGGGAAGAAGAGCCCGTGGTCGGCGGCCTCGGGGTGCCCGATGATCTGCTGGAACCGGCCAACGTAGTCGACCACCAGGTCGACCTGGCCGGCGTTGTTGTAGAGGCCGAGGCCGTTGCGGCCGACGTCGACGTAGGACAGGTTGGTGACAGTCTGGCCGGCGGCGAAGTTGAGGTCCGAGGTGCTCGGGATCCAGGGCTGCGGACCGGCAGCGAAGGCGACGACGTGGCTCGCCTCGGTGGGGTTGGTCGCGGTGACCTGGAGCACCAGGTCGGTGTCGCTCGCGCCCGACGGGGTCACGCTGGAGACGTCGGCGGCGAGGGCGTTCTGCGCGCCGCTGCCGACCGTGCCCTGGCGGTCGCCGATGGTGGTGCGCGTGTCGAGCAGGCGGCTCGGCTCGCCGGGCACGAAGGTGGAGCCGGGGTACGGGCTGTTGCCGCCCTTGACCATGTAGACGCCCTGGACGTCAGCCACCAGGTCGACGCCGCCCATGTGGTTGTACAGGTTGACGATGCCGTCCGGCCCGACCTGGACGGTGACGCGATTGGTGGTGACGTTCTGCCCGGCGGTGAAGTTCAGGGTGGAGGCGCTGGGCCGCTCCGCGCCGTTCGGGTAGGCGGTGACATAGCTGTTGGCGGTCGGGTTGACGGCCGTCACGTTCATGACCACCGCGGTGGGCATCCGGCTGCCGCTGGTGCTCAGGATCTTGCCGATGTTCAGCGAGATCACGCCGTCGGTGCCGAGCCGGCCGGCCGGGGCGTTGACGCCGGAGCGGGTGTCGAGGATCCGCTGGGGCGGGATGGCGAAGTAGGTGCTCGCGGCCCCCACCTCGCCCGCAGGGGCGGCGGCCGCGAGCGGTGCGGACGGCAGGACGGTCCCGGCGGCGAGTACGAGGGCGGCGAAGGCCGCTGCGCGCGAAGTGCGCATGAAGAGTCCCCCTGATGTGAAGATCATATGATCGCGGAGGGCATCGTAGCGGCAGCTGTCGGCGGCCGGTCAACGGGATAAGTCCCGGGTGGCAACGGCTGGTTCGGTCAGGGCCAGATCCGCATCGCGGTGGTGGCGACCAGTTCCAGCTCGGCCCGGCTCGCGCCGTCACGGGCGCGCTGGGACATGCCCTGCAGCACGGTGGCGGTGAACGCGGCCAATGCCGCCGGGTCGGCGTCGGCGGGTTCGTGGCCGGCCGCGATGTCGGCGCGGATCAGGGACTCCAGCGCCCGGACGTTGGCGTTGCGCAGCTCCCGTACGGCGCCGGTGACCTCGGGCGAGGTGCAGTTCACCGTCGAGCTGATTACCAGGCACCCCCAGGGGTGGTCCGGGTCGGTGCCCTGGGCCGCGGCCTCGTGCAGCATCCGGGCGACGCCGGCCCGGGCGGTGGGCTCCTCGGCCAGCGCGCGGGGCGCGTACGCGCCGTGTGTCTTGCGGTAGCGGGTGACGACCTCCTCGAAGAGCGCCCGCTTGTCGCCGAAGGCCGCGTAGAGGCTCGGCGGGCGGATGCCCATGGCGGCGGTGAGGTCGGCGACCGAGGTCGCCTCGTAGCCGTGCTCCCAGAAGAGCCGCAGTGCCTGCTCCAGGGCGGCCTCGCGGTCGAAGGAGCGCGGGCGCCCGCGCCGGGGGGTGCTCGTCGTGGGCGTGGTCGCCGGGGTCGTCGCCATGCGGAGATTCTATATCGAGCACTACAGAACACGTGCTACGGTTCCTTTCATTAGCGACCGCTACATAAATGAGGGGGCGTGGCCATGAGCACGCTTGCGGGGAAGACGGCACTGGTGACGGGCGGCAGCCGGGGGATCGGGCGGGGCATCGCCGAGCGGCTGGGGCGGGACGGCGCGCTGGTCGGCGTCCACTACGCCACCAACGCGGCGGCGGCCGAGGAGGTCGTCAAGGTGATCGAGCAGGCCGGCGGGCGGGCCTTCGCGGTCGGCGCCGAGCTGGGTGTCCCCGGCGACGCGCAGGCGCTCTGGGCGGCATTCGACGCGGGCCTCGCGGCGGCCGACGGTGGCGAGGGTCTGGACATCCTGGTGAACAACGCCGGGATCGGCGTGTTCAAGGGGATCCACGAGGTGACCGAGGCCGACTTCGACCGGGTCTTCGCGGTGAACGCCAGGGCGCCGTTCTTCGTCGTCCAGCAGGGCCTGGGCCGGCTGCGGGACGGCTGCCGGATCGTCAACGTGTCCTCCGGCGTCACCCGGGTGGCGTTCCCGACGGCGGTTTCGTACGCGATGACGAAGGGTGCGCTGAACACCCTGACGCTGACCCTGGCCGAGGAGCTCGGCCCGCGCGGGATCACCGTCAACGCGGTGCTGCCGGGCGTCGTCGCCACCGACATCAACCCCTGGCTGGAGGATCCGGTGGCGCGCGCCCGGGTGGCCGCCTACTCGGCCTTCGACCGGGTCGGCGAGGCGGCCGACGTGGCGGACATCGTGGCCTTCCTGGCCTCCGACGACTCCCGCTGGGTCACCGGGCAGAACCTCGATGCCAGCGGCGGGTCCAACCTCGGCGTCCTGACCCGGCCGGGGTCCGGGTACGCTCGTTGACCGTGGATCCCAAGACTCGTATGCGTATCGTGACCGGCGCCCTGGTGCTGCTGCTGGCCGTCGTGGTGATCAGCTCGCTGGTCAGCAGGTAGCTCCGGACAGCGGAAAGGGCCACCGCCCGTGGGCGGTGGCCCTTTCCGCGTGCGTCAGCCGGTCAGAGCTGCTCGACCACGTAGTCGATGCAGGCGGTGAGCGCCTCGATGTCCGCCGGCTCGATCGCCGGGAACATCGCGACGCGCAGCTGGTTGCGGCCGAGCTTGCGGTACGGCTCGGTGTCGACGATGCCGTTGGCACGCAGTGCCTTGGCGACTGCGGCGGCGTCCACGGAGTCGTCGAAGTCGATCGTGCCGACCACCTGCGAGCGCTCGGCCGGGTTCGCCACGAACGGGTTGGCGAACGCGGACTTCTCGGCCCAGCCGTACAGGCGGGACGAGGAATCAGCCGTACGGGCGACGGCCCAGTCGAGCCCGCCGTTGCCGTTCAGCCACTCCAGCTGGTCGGCGAGGAGGAACAGGGTGGCGATCGACGGGGTGTTGTACGTCTGGTCCTTCGACGAGTTGTCGATGGCCGTCGGCAGGTCGAAGAACGGCGGGATGTAGCGGCCGGAGCCGGCGATCTCGGCGGCGCGCTCCAGGGCGGCCGGGGAGAAGGACGCCAGCCAGAGCCCGCCCTCGGAGGCGAAGGACTTCTGCGGGGCGAAGTAGTAGACGTCCGTCTCGGTGATGTCGACCGGCAGGCCGCCGGCGCCCGAGGTGGCGTCCACCAGGACGAGCGAGCCCTGGTCGGCTCCGGCCGGGCGCCTGATCGGCATCGCGACGCCGGTGGAGGTCTCGTTGTGGGTGAGTCCGTAGACGTCCACGCCGGCCTCGGCGACCGGCAGCGGGTGGGTGCCCGGGGCGGTCTTGATCACGGTCGGCTCGGCCAGCCACGGCGCGGCCTTCACCGAGGAGGCGAACTTGGACGAGAACTCGCCGAAGTCGAGGTGCTGGGACTTCTCCCGCACCAGGCCGAAGGCCGCGATGTCCCAGAAGGCGGTGGAGCCGCCGTTGCCGAGCACCACCTCGTACCCCTCGGGGAGGGAGAAGAGGCTGCTCACGCCCTCGCGCACGCGCTTGACCAGGTTCTTCACCGGGGCCTGGCGGTGGGAGGTGCCGAGCAGGGAGGTCTCGGTCGCGGCGAGGGCACTCAGGGCCTCGGGGCGCACCTTGGACGGGCCGCAGCCGAAACGGCCGTCTGCGGGCTTGATGTCAGCGGGGATCTGGATCTGAGCCACGCGCGCAGCCTACCGGCCGGGCCCGCCGCGGTGTGCGGTCGGTCCGCCCGCTGAGATGTGATCTTCGCGGCCCGGAGCTGCGGAAACAGCGGGCCCGGCACGAGGCCTGACCCGCTGTTCAGCAGGGGTTTCGTCAGCGCGCGATGGCCGCGTAGCCCTCGATGTCGCGCGGGCTGCGCGGGCCGGGGCCGATGTAGCGCGCGGCGGGGCGCACAAGCCGGCCCGTGCGCTTCTGCTCCAGGATGTGCGCCGACCAGCCGGCGGTCCGGGCGCAGGTGAACATCGAGGTGAACATGTGCGCGGGGACCTCGGCGAAGTCCAGCATGATGGCGGCCCAGAACTCGACGTTGGTGGCCAGCACGCGGTCGGGGCGGCGGTTGTGCAGCTCCTCCAGCGCGGCCTTCTCCAGCGCCTCGGCGACCTCGAAGCGCGGCGCGCCGAGCTCCTTGGCGGTGCGGCGCAGCACGCGGGCGCGCGGGTCCTCGGCGCGGTAGACGCGGTGGCCGAAGCCCATCAGGCGCTCGCCCTTGTCGAGGGCGTTCTTCACCCAGGCGGTGGCGTCGCCGGTGCGCTCGATCTCCTCGATCATGCCGAGCACGCGGGACGGCGCGCCGCCGTGCAGCGGGCCGGACATCGCGCCGACGGCGCCGGAGAGCGCGGCCGCGACGTCGGCGCCGGTGGAGGCGATGACGCGGGCGGTGAAGGTGGAGGCGTTCATGCCGTGCTCGGCGGCGGACGTCCAGTAGGCGTCGATGGCCTTGACGTGCTTCGGGTCCGGCTCGCCCCGCCAGCGGATCATGAAGCGCTCGACGACGGTCTCGGCCTTGTCGATCTCGCTCTGCGGGACCATCGGCAGGCCCTGGCCGCGGGCGGACTGGGCGACGTAGGAGAGTGCCATCACGGCGGCGCGGGCGAGGTCGTCGCGGGCCTGCTCGGCGGAGATGTCCAGCAGCGGCTTGAGGCCCCAGACCGGGGCGAGCATGGCGAGGGCGGACTGCACGTCGACGCGGATGTCACCGGAGTGGACCGGGATCGGGAACGGCTCGGCTGCCGGGAGGCCCGGGTTGAACTTGCCGTCCACCAGCAGGCCCCAGACGTGGCCGAAGGAGACGTGGCCGACCAGGTCGTCGATGTCGACGCCTCGGTACCGCAGGGCGCCGCCTTCACGGTCGGGTTCGGCGATCTCGCTCTCGAACGCGACGACTCCCTCAAGCCCGGGTACGAAGTCGGACATGCGACGGCTCCTTCAGTTCTGCGATCGGCGGGCCGCCGTGGTGGGGCGGTACGCCAGTGACCGAATGGTGGTTGGCACTCGGTGCCATACTCACAGGCACAGAGTGCATTGCGCCATACACCACCGTGGTGATGTTGCCCGCGGGCCCGCTTGACTTTTTGCCCGGAGGCCGGTCGTGCCAGGGAAATCTCCGGAACCAAACCCCAGGTTCCGGACAATTCACCGTAGGCCGGGCGGTCAAGCGGTGGCGAGTCACCTTATCTCCCACCGGGGTTTGTCCGGAGGTAGCGGTGCCGGTTGCTTGTCGTACGGGATGATGTTGACGTGCAGACCCCGGAACGCGCCCAGCCGACGCCCCTGAGCCCCGCCACCCGGATCCTGGCCGACGAGGCCCGGCCCGGGCCGGACCTCACCGTGATGCGCAAGCACTACACGCAGGAGGGCCTGGTCGAGGAGCAGCTCGCGGCCGAACCGGTCGCCCAGTTCACCCGCTGGTTCCACGAGGCGGACGACGCCGGGCTGGCGGAGCCCAACGCGATGGTGCTCTCCACCGCCGACGCCCAGGGGCGGCCGAGCTCGCGGACCGTCCTGCTGAAGGGCTTCGACGCGCGCGGTTTCGTCTTCTTCACCAACTACGGCTCGCGCAAGGGCACCGAGCTGGCGGACAACCCCCATGCGGCGCTGCTCTTCCCGTGGATCGCGCTGGCCCGCCAGGTGATCGTCCAGGGCCGGGTGGAGAAGGTCGGCCGGGACGAGACCGCCGCCTACTTCCGCACCCGCCCGCACGGCTCGCAGCTCGGCGCCTGGGCCAGCGAGCAGTCCAGCCCGGTCGGCGGCCGGGACGTGCTGGAGCAGCGGTACGCGGAGCTGGAGCGGCGCTACCCGGAGGGCGAGGGGGTGCCGGTGCCGCCGTTCTGGGGCGGGTACCGGGTGATCCCGGAGAGCGTGGAGTTCTGGCAGGGCCGGGAGAACCGGCTGCACGACCGGCTGCGTTACCTGGCCGACCCGTCCGCCCCGGCCGGCTGGCGGGTGGAGCGCCTCTGCCCGTGAGCGGCGGCGTCCGTGAGTTCGGCCTCCAGGGGTGCGGCCGGGTCGGGCGGGGCCGTGCGCCCCGCCGTGCGCTCCCGCGTGAACCGGCCGCCCTCCGGCGCGATCTGACTCCACGTCATCCGCGACGGTAGCGTGGAGCAAAGGCCCCGGCCGCGGGCCGGAGCCACCACTCCTCCCGAGAGGGTGAGGCAATCGATGAGTGACACCGCCACCCCCACCGCGGCACTCGATCCGGGCGACGGCGCCGAGCGCCCGACGCTCGGCCGACTCGCCGAACAGGCAACCGCCTACGTCGGTGAACTGGTGCGCCGGGCAGGCGTGGACGAGGACCGGCCCGGCGCCCTGCCAGTGGCCTGTTTCCAGTCCGCGGTCTGACCGGCCGGTCCGCGCACCGCCCCCCGGGGCGCCACCCTGCGGCGTGACCGCCCCGTGACGGAACCGAGTGAAAGCCGAGCCGGGATCTTCCCCAGTCCCGGCTCCCCATCGACCCAACTCCCCGGTAGCGTAGGCCGAGTTCGCCGACCGGCCCGGGGGGTGCTGCAAGTGCGGCCGTACTTCTTCTTCAGCTACGCGCGGCGGGACCACCAGGCCGGCGGTGCCTTCGTCGACCAGTTCTTCAGCGACCTCCGGGACGAGCTGGCCCGGATCGAGCCCGCGGCGGGCCCGGGCGAACTCGCCTACCGGGACACCGAACGGCTGCGCGTCGGCGACGACTGGGAGCGGCAGCTCTCCCGGATGCTCGCGGTCAGCCGCACCCTGGTGGCGCTGTACTCCCCGGCCTACTTCGCGAGCCCGTACTGCGGCAAGGAGTGGACGGCCTTCGACGGCCGGATGCGCCGGCACCAGGAGCTGACCGGCGAGGCGGTGCCCGCCCTGATCCCGGTGGTCTGGGAGCCGCCTCCGGCCGACCTGCCGGCCGAGGTGCTGCGGATCCAGTACAGCCAGCACGACCTGGGCGCGGCGTACGTCACCGGTGGGCTGCGCGACCTGCTGCGGGCCGACCCGCACGGGCCCGACTACCGCCGCGTGGTCCGGGCCATCGCCGAGCGGGTGCGGGAGGCGGCCTGCCTGCCGTTGACCGAGCTGCCCCACCTCGACCTGGGCCGGGTGGACGGTTGCTTCCCGGTACCGGACGCCGCACCGCCGCCGGGGCGCAGCGGCATGGTCCGGATCTTCGTCGCCGCCGGCAGCGTGGCGGCCCGCCCCGCCGCCACCGCCGAGGACCGGCCGGTGGCCGCCCCGGTGCCGGCGGGGGACGAGGGGGCCCCGGTGCCGGCGGGGGACGAAGGCCGGTACCGCGGTGGGTGGTACGGGGACCGGCCCAGGGACTGGGCTCCCTACCACCCGCCGCGGCTGCCCTCGCTGGTCGTGCAGGCCCAGCAGGCGATCACCCGGGCCGGGCACAGCACCACGCTGGACGAGGTCGGCCCCGGTCTGTCCGCCGACCTGGACCGCGCCCGCGAGAACAACGAGGTCAGCGTCCTGCTGGTGGACCCGTGGGCGGCCGGCGCCGAGCACTACCGGCAGGCGCTGCGCGATTTCGACGACCGGAACCACCCCGTCACCGGCGTCCTGGTGCCGGCCGGCACCGACGACCCGCCCGAGGGACCGGCGCGCACCCGGCTCTGGGGGGGAGTGCGGGACGTGTTCCCGCGCAACTGGCTGCACAGGTCGGGGCCTGAGCCGCTCTTTAGGGTCCGCGTCCAGCGGGAACGCTTCGAAAGTGAACTGCTATGCACCGTTACGGTCGCCCAGAACAAACTGTTAGACGAGGCGGACGAGGCCGATCCGGTTCTGGCCAGGGCCACGTTCGGCCTCGGCCCCGGAGCCGCGGCCATGCCCGGACTGACCATCCCGGCCTGGCCGCCGGCCGTGTCCCCTGATGCAGTCCTGCCCCCGGCTCCCCGGGGGCCCCGCGAAGGAGACTCCGTACGATGACCGCCGACCAGGTGGCCCTGGCGGACGCCGAGTCCGCCGTCCTGTCGACGCCCGGGACCGGATCGGTCGTCACGTTCTACTCCTACAAGGGCGGCACCGGCCGCACCATGGCGCTGGCCAACGTCGGCTGGATCCTCGCCAGCCAGGGCCTGCGCGTCCTGGTGGTCGACTGGGACCTGGAGGCGCCCGGCCTGCACCGGTACTACCACCCGCTGCTGATCGACCCCGAACTCCACGCCACCGACGGGCTGATCGACCTGCTGCGGGCCTACGTCGAACAGGCCCTGCCCGGCCCCGGCGACGCCGCCGCGGCGGCCCCCCGGCAGTGGCTGGCCGCGCCCGGCAGGCTCGACCGCTACCTCTGCGGCCTCGCACTCGACCTGCCCGCCGGCGGGCGGCTCGACCTGATGCCGGCCGGCCGGCAGAACGCCGCCTACTCCGCCGCCGTGACCAGCTTCAACTGGCGCAGCTTCTACACCCGCGGCGACATCCGGGGCGCCGAGTTCCTGTACGCGCTGCGCGAGGAGTGGACCGCCGCGTACGACTACGTGCTGATCGACAGCCGCACCGGGGTCAGCGACACCTCCGGCATCTGCACCGTGCTCATGCCCGACACCGTGGTGGACTGCTTCACCCTCGGCGCCCAGAGCATCCGCGGCGGCGTGGACGCGGCCCACGCCATCGTGGACGCCGACGAGCGCGACATCCGGGTGCTGCCCGTCCCGATGCGGGTCGAGGACGCCGAGCGGGCCGGCCTGGCCGCCGGGCGCGATCTCGCCCACGACGCCTTCGCCCCGTACCTGGACCGCTGGCTGAGCGCCGAACGCCGGGCCGACTACTGGCGGGACGTCGAAGTCCCGTACAAGCCGTTCTACGCGTACGAGGAGGTGCCGGCCACCGTCGTCGACCGGCCGCAGCAGGGCCGCAGCCTGCTCGGCGCGTTCGAACGGCTGGCGGCCTGGCTCACCGACGGCCGGGTCCGCACGCTGCGGCCCGTCCCCGACCGGGCCCGCCGCCGGCTGTACGCGGCGTACCTGCGCACCGGCCGCAGCCGTTCCCGCCAGGTGTACGTCAGCTACGCGCCCGGGGACCGGATGTGGGCCGAGTGGGCCGCCGCCGCCCTGGCCGGCTTCGGCTACCTCGCCTCACTGCACGGCGCCGCGGCGGCGCTGGACGCCGGACCACCGGGTGACAGCGCCCTGCCCGAAGCCGCCGGCCCCCTGGACGGCGACGGCCGGGTGCTGGTGCTGCTCTCGCCCGAGTACGCGGCGCTGCCCCGCGGCCGGGAGATCTGGCGCCGCCTCACCTCCGCCGAGCAGGACGGCGGATCGGCCGGCCTGCTGGCGCTGGCCCTGGCGGCGCCGGGCGAGTGGCTGTCCGGGCCGTTCGCCGGCCACCGGGCGCCCGAGCTGGCCCGCGGCTCCGCCGAGGCGGCCGAGACCCAGCTCTTCGAACTGCTCGGCCCGCCGCCCGGCGCCGGCCGCTGGCTGGAGGCCGACGAGGAGGCCCCGCCCGCCCCCGCCCGCTTCCCGTCGGGTCGGCCCGACGTGGCGAACCCGCCGCCGCGGCTGCCCGCCTTCACCGGCCGCGGCCGGCTGCTGGAGACCCTGCGCGACGGCTTCACCCTCGGCCCGGCGGCCGAGCCGGTGCAGGTCCTGTACGGCATGGGCGGGGTAGGCAAGTCGCAGACCGCGGTCGAGTACGCCCACCGCTTCGCGCCCGCGTACGAGGTGGTCTGGTGGGTGCCGGCCGAGGAGCCGGCCGGCGTCCCGCAGCGGCTCGCCGAACTCGCCCCCGAACTCGGCCTGGAGAGCGGTGACGACGTGGCCCTGACGGCCCGGGCCGTGCTGGACGCGCTCGGCCGGGGCCGCCCGTACCGGCGCTGGCTCCTGGTCTTCGACAACGCGGAGGACCCGGAGCAGCTCGCCCCGTGGCTGCCCGCCGGCTCCGCCGACGGGCACGTCCTGGTCACCTCGCGCGACCGGCGCTGGGCCCGGCACCGCGGATGCACCGAGGTCGAGGTGTTCGACCGGGCGGAGAGCGTCGAGCTGGTCCGCCGCCTCAACACCGGTGTCGGGGCCGCCGACGCCGACCGGATCGCCGAACTCCTCGGCGACCTTCCGCTCGCCGTCGGCCAGGCGGCGGCCTGGCTGCACGAGACCCCGATGCCGGCCGCCACCTACGCCGAACTGCTGGACGAGACACTCACCGACATCCTCGACCGGTCGGTCCAGGCGGACGCGGAGTACTCGACCGTCACCGCGGCCACCTGGCGGATCGCCGGCGCCGACCTGCGCCGGATCAACGCCCCCGCCGCCCGGTTGCTGGAGGTCTGCGGCTTCCTCGGACCGGACGCCATCCCGATCCGGCTGCTCTACAGCGCGCCCGTGATCGAGGCCGTCGGGCTGCCCCCGGACACCCCGGACGCCCGGCTCGCGACGGGCGAGATCCTGCGCACCGTCAACCAGTTCAACCTGGCCCGCTACGACCAGGCCGGCGGGACGCTGAGCGTGCACCGGATCACCCAGGCGCTGCTGCGCGACCAGGTCGCCGAGGCCGACCGGGCCCGGGTGCGGGCCGTCGTGCACCGCGCGCTCACCCTCGCCGACCCGGGCGACCCGGACGTCCCGGCGAACTGGCCGCGCTACGCCGAACTGCTGCCCCATCTCTGGCCGTCCGGCGCCGCCGGGTCCGCCGACCCGGCCGTCCGGCGGTGGATCGTCGGCTCGGTCCGCTACCTGTGGCAGCGCAGCCTGCACGGCGCCGCGCGCGACCTCGCCGAGCGGGTCCTCGCCCGCTGGTACGAGGCGGGCCCGGCCGGGCCCGGGCACGACGGCGGGAACGACGTCCCGACCCTGCTGCTGCGCGTCGAACTCGGCAACGTCCAGCGGCTCCAGGGCCTCGCGGGGGAGGCGTACGAGACCGACCGGGACGTCCTGGCCCGGCTCACCGCCGCCCTCGGGCCGGACCACCCGAACACCATCGCCGTCGCAAACAGCCTCGGCGGTGACCTGCGCCACCTCGGCCGCTACGAGGAAGCCCGGGCGCTCGACCGGGAGACCCTCGCCACCGCGGTGCGGGTGCTCGGGCCGGACCACCCGCGCACCCTGATGAGCGGCAACAACCTGGCCGTGTCCCAGTTCCTCTGCGGGGACTTCGCGGAGGCGGTCCACGGGCACCGGGAGGTCCTGCGGCGCCAGCGCGCGACGCTCGGCGCCGACAGCCCCTACACGCTCTTCTCGGCCGCCAACCTCGCCCGCGACCTGGGCGATGCCGGCCGGCCCCGGGAGGCGCTGGACCTCCTGGAGGCCACCGTGCGCGGCTACGCGGGGCTGTACGGCGAGGACCACCACGGCCTGCTGCGGGCCCGCGGCTACCTCGGCGCCGCACTGCGCCGGCTCGGCCGGTACGAGGAGGCGCTCGCCAACGACGAGGACGTCCACCGGCGGCTGCTCGACCGGCACGGCGCCGACCACCCGGGCACCGCGGCCGCCGCCGCCAACCTGGCCGGCTCGCTGGCCGCGCTGGGTGACACCGGGCGGGCCGTCCCGCCGGGCGAGGACGCCTACCGGTACTGCCGGACCCACCTCGGCGCGGAGCACCCCACCACGCTGACCACGGCCGGGAACCTCGCCGTGCTGCTGCGGCGGGGCGGCCGCACCGCAGAGGCCCGGCAGCTCTCCGGCGAGGCCCTGTCCGGCCTGCGCGCGGCCCTCGGCGACCACCATCCGTACGTCGGGATCGCCCTGCTCAACCACGCCAACGGGCTTGCGCTCGACGGCGGTCCGGCGGCGGCGCTCCCGCTGGAGGAGGAGGCCCTCGCGCTGCTGGCCGGGCGGCTCGGCGCGGACCACCCGGACGCCCTGGCGGCCGCGTCCAACCTCGCGCTCACGCTCGCCGCGACCGGTGACCACGACCGGGCGGCCCGGACGGCGGCCGACGCCCTCACCCGGGCCCGGGAGACGCTGGGCGAGGACCACCCGGTGACGGTGGCGATCCGGGAGGGGGTGCGGCTGGACCGCGACATCGAGCAGCCCCCGGTGTGATCCCGGCACGGCCACTCGTGTGGCGTGCGACGCCCCGATGCGACCGCCGAGTGGGTGAACTTTCCGCGTGACGTCGCAGCCTGGCGGGGGTAGTGGGCACAGACGTGCACGGAACAGTACGGCGCTGCTGTCCCGCTGCCACTACATTGATGATTGGAGCCGGGCCTTATACCCGGTATCTGCTCTCTCTAACCCCCATCGCGGAAGAGAATCGAACATGACACCCGCACTGGACACCAGGCCCACCAGCGAACTGACGGAGCCTCAGGGCGATGTGGACCGGCTCACTCTGACCGGTCTCGCCGCACTCGGGTCGGACGAGCTGGCCGCGCGACTCCGACGTGCCCTGCCCGGCTCCGATACCGGTCTGGTGCCGGTCGCGGCCTTCAACTCCTCCATCTGACCAGCCGATCGACCATCGGCTCCGGCTGAAACCGACTGACCATGACGCGATCCCTGCTTCCGTTCACGCAGTTCGTTGTGAAGGTCCACAGCCGGTGCGATCTCGCCTGTGACCACTGCTACGTCTACGAGCACGCCGACACCAGTTGGCGCGCCCGGCCCAAGGTCATCGGCGACGAGGTCCTGGCCAAGGCCGCCGAACGGATCGGCGAGCACGCGGCCGCCCACGGCCTCACCGTCGTCCGGGTCGTCCTGCACGGGGGAGAACCCCTGCTGGCCGGCCCGGACCGACTGCGCCGCGCCGCCGAGGAGTTCAGGTCCGCGCTCCCGCCCGGCTGCGCGCTCGACCTGCGGATCCACACCAACGGCGTGCTGCTGAGCCCCGCCTTCTGCGAGCTCTTCGACCGGCAGGACATCAAGGTCGGCATCTCGCTGGACGGCGACCGCGCGGCCAACGACCGGCACCGGCGCTTCGCCGACGGCCGCAGCAGCCACCCGCAGGTGCTGAGGGCGGTGGCCCTGCTCCGGCGGCCCGAGTACCGCCACCTCTACGCCGGCCTGCTCTGCACCGTCGACGTCGACAACGACCCGGTCGCCGTCTACGACGCGCTGGCCGAACTCGACCCCCCGGCCGTCGACTTCCTGCTCCCGCACGCCACCTGGGACCAGCCGCCGAAACGCCCCGCCGACCGGGGGGAGAACCCCTACGCCGCGTGGCTGCTGGCCGTCTACGACCGTTGGGAGGCGGCCGGCCGGCCGTTCGCCGTCCGCACCTTCGACTCGGTCCACCGCACCCTGCACGGGCTCTCCAGCCTCACCGAGTCGCTCGGCCTGGAACCCGCCGCGCTGGTCGTGCTGGAGACCGACGGCACCTTCGAGCAGGCCGACAGCCTGAAGACCGCGTACGACGGCGCGCCCGCCACCGGTCTCGACGTCTTCACGCACAGCCTGGACGAGGTCGCCCGGCACCCCGGCATGGTCGCCCGGCAGTCCGGGCTGGCCGACCTCAGCGCCACCTGCCGGGCCTGCCCCGTCGTCCGCTCCTGCGGTGGCGGTCTGTACGCCCACCGCTACCGGGCCGATGGTGGTTTCGACCACCCCTCCGTCTACTGCGGGGATCTCATGACACTCATCAACGGCATCGCCGACCGAGGCGAGCCGGACCCCCGGCCCGGCGCGGCCGCGCGGCCGGCGGCCGTCCAGGCAGTTCCCGCGCAGGCCGGTGAGCCGGCCGTGCCCGCGGGCCTCACCGACCGCCGGCTCGACGAGCTGGCCCACGGCCACGGCGGCGCGGACACCGTCCGGGCCCTCGTCCGCTCCCAACTCGCCCTCACCCGCGCCATGCTGGCAGCCGTCTGGGGCACCTCCGGGCTGCGCTCCTCGGCCGCCTGGGAGCTGCTCGCCGACCTCGACTCCGCCGCACCGGCCGCGCTGGACACGGTGCTCGGGCACCCCTACGCCCGGGCCTGGGCGGCCCGGCGGCTCGGCGGGGACCCCGGCGCCGGGCTCGGCCGGCTGGCCGAGCTGGCCGGCGCCGCGGCCGTCCGGGCGGGGCGGGGCGACGCCGTGGCCGTCCCGGTCCGGGCCGGCGCCCTGCACCTGCCGACGCTGGGCCGGCTCGCCGTCCCGGGCGGCGAGGCGGTGGTCACCGGCACCGGTGGCGGCTTCACCGTCCGCACCGCCGACGGCGAGGTGCTCACCATCGGCGCGGGCCACGGCGACCCGCGCTGGGAGCCGGTCCGGCAGGTCCGGCTGGCCGGCGGCTGGACGCTCGCCCTGGAGGACACCGACCCGCAGCGCGACAGCCACCAGTGGCCGGTCGGCGACCGCCTCGACGAGGCCGAACTGCACGCCTGGACCGGGGCGTTGCGCGAGGCCGTGGAACTGCTCGACCGCGACCTGCCGGCCTACGCCCAGGGCCTGCGCACCGGCCTGACCACCGTCACCCCGCTGTGCCCCGGCCCGGCCGGGCGGGACGTCAGCGCCGCCGCCCGGCAGGCCTTCGGCGCGGTCGGGATCGCCCGCCCGGCCACCGCGCCGATCCTCGCGCTGCTGCTCGCGCACGAGTTCCAGCACGTCAAACTGGGCGCCGTGCTGGACCTGGTGGACCTCTACGACCCCGCCGACGGCACGCTGTACGACGCGCCCTGGCGGCCCGACCCGCGCCCGATCGAGGGCCTGCTCCAAGGCACCTACGCCCACCTAGCGGTGACCGCCTTCTGGGGCACCCGGACCGCCATCTACGACGGCCTGCCCGGCACCGCCGCCGAGCACGCCCGGGCGCAGTTCGCGCTCTGGCGCCGGTACACCGCCGAGGCGGTCGAACGGCTGGCCGGCTCCGGCTCGCTGACCCCGGTCGGCCTGCGCTTCGCGGACGGCATGCGGGAGACGGTCGGGCCGTGGCTGGACGTGCGGCTGCCGAAGGCGGCCGAGGACGCCGCCCGGCGGGCCCGGCAGGACCGCAGGCCGACGGTGCCCACCGGCTGACCACACCGGCGGGAATCGGTCGGCGGGAGGCGGCGGGGCCGGCCACCACCGGCCGACCACGACCACCGGCCGACCACGACCGGCCGGGACGGCCACCGACCACCACCGGCCGGCCACCACCACCGGCCGACCACGACCACCGGCCGGCCACTCCAGGCCGGTCGCAACTGGCCGAACACGAGCGGCGGTTGCCGGGCGCCCTGCCACCCGGCGCGCCGCCTCGGAGGTACGCTCGCCCCTACCCCAGCCGGCTCCGGAGACCCCTCTCCGGGCCCTTCACCCTCGGGAACCGCCATCCCTCACGAACCGAGTCCCGCGCCTCCCCAGCGGGACATATCCGAAAATAAGCTGACCCGGGCCGAGCTCACCCGTCAGCTCACCGATCTCGGTGTGCGGCCGGGGGACGTGCTCCTCGTGCAGGCCTCACTGCGGGCGATCGGCCCGGTGGAGGGCGGCAGCGCCACGGTCCGCGAAGCGCTGCTGGACGCGCTCGGAGGTCCCGAGCGCGGCACCCTGGTCGCCTACACCGCCACCCCGGAGAACTCGGACACCTCCCGGCTCGTCACCACCATGATGGCGGGCTGGACGCCCGGGCAGGTGGCGCGGTGGCGGGCGGCCATGCCCCCGTTCGACCCGGCCGAGACGCCCTCCTCGCGGACCATGGGCATGCTCTCCGAACTGGTCCGCACCCACCCCGAGGCGGTCCGCAGCACCCATCCGCAATCCTCATTCGCGGCCGTCGGGGCCCGCGCCAAGGAGATCACCGAACTGCACCCGCTGGAGTGCCACCTCGGCCCGGAGTCCCCGCTCGGCCGGATGTACGAGATCGGCACCCGGGTGCTGAGCATCGGCGTCGAGCTGGCCAAGTTCACCGCCTTCCACCTGGCCGACCTGCGGATGCCGGACCTGCCCGTCCGGCACTACGGCTGTGTGGTCATGGACGGCGGCCGCAGCCACTGGATCCGCTTCGACGGCCCGCTCCTGGACGACCTGCACTTCCAGACCCTGGGCGAGGAGGTGCTGCGGCGCGCCGCCGGCGTGGTGACCGGGCGGGTCGGGGCCGCCGACTGCCGGCTGATCCCGATGCGCGAGGCGGTCGACCTGGCCGTCGGTATCCTGCACGAGCGCCCCGAACTCCGGCCCGGCGCGCCGCAGCTCGGCTAGGGCTTGTCCGACCGTTCGCGTCGCACCAGTGCGCGGCGGGACTCGTCGGACAAGCCCTGGGCCCGGCCCCGTGGCAACGCCACCCAGGCGGTCCGCAGCGTCGCGGACGGCCGCGACACACTGCTCTCCGGTGCGGGCCCGTCCCACCCCGCCCGCCCCGGCGTACGGTTCACCGCCTCTGCGGTGCCCGGTTGTACCGTTCACCACCTCTGTGGTGCCCGCCCCGTGGCGGGCTCCGCCGCGGCCTGCGCCGCGCCCTCATGTCGTTCCGTCCCCCGGACACCCTCGCCGGGGGTTGCCCCCAGGGAATTGTCATGGCCGCTGCCCACCGTCCCGTCGCCCCCCGTGGCGAAGAACCCGAACTCACCGCATCGGACCTGGCCCGCGAACTCGCCTCACTCGGCGTCCGGCCGGGCGGGGTCCTGTTCGTCCAGGCCTCGCTGCGCAACCTCGGCCCGGTGTGCGGCGGGGCCGCCACCGTGGTCGACGCACTGATGGAGGCCGTGGACGCGCCGGACCGGGGCACCCTGGTCGCGTACACCGCCACCCCCGAGAACTCCGCGACCTCGCGCCTGTACATCGCGGCCACGGCCGGGCTCTCGGCCGAGGGGATCGCCGACTACCGGGACCGGATGCCGCCCTTCGACCCGGCCACGACCCCTTCCTCGGCGACCATGGGGGTGGTGTCCGAGAAGATCCGCACCCGCGCCGGGGCACTGCGCAGCGCGCACCCCCAGACCTCCTTCGCCGCCCTCGGCCCGCGGGCCCGGGAGATCACCGCGGACCACCCCCTCGACTGTCACCTGGGGGAACGTTCCGCCCTGGGCCGGCTCTACGACCTCGACGCGAAGGTCCTGCTGCTCGGCGTCCCGATGTCCCGGTTCACCTCCTTCCACCTGGCGGATCTGCGGATGCCCGACATACGGCACCGCGAGTACTACTGCCGGGTCCAGGAGGGCTGGGTGGCCTTCAAGGCACCCGACCTGGACGACGTGCACTTCGCCGGACTGGGGGAGGAGGTCCTGAGGAGTGCCACCGGGATAACCGAGGGCCGGGTGGGCGGCGCCCGCTGCTACCTGGTCCCGATGCGCGAGGCGGTCGATCTCGCGGTGGGCATCATGCGGGCGCGCCGCGCCTCCGACCGTGGCGCATAGGGGCCGTGCGGGGGCAGTCGTTTCGGTCATGTCAACTCGTGTGGCCCACTGTGCTATTCCATTGGACCCTCAGTCGTTCCTACACTGAAGCCCCGCGTACGGGGACTCGCGGGAATGAGGTTGCCGGCGGGCCAGGGGGAGGCGCGTGTGAACGATCATGGCTGGGACGAGGACGCCGCCCGGCCGTACTTCTTCCTCAGTTACGCCCACACCCCGAAGGCCGGCGCGCGCGGCGCCGGTGATCCCAACCACTGGGTGCGGCAGCTGTACCGCGACCTCTGCGAAGCGGTGCTGCAACTGACCACCGTGCCCGCGGGCGTGCCGGTCGGGTTCATGGACGAGTCCATGCACCAGGGGGAGTTGTGGGCCGAGCGGCTCTCCGAGGAGCTGGCCACCTGCCGGGTCTTCGTGCCGTTGTACTCGCCGCGGTACTTCAACAGCCTGCCGTGCGGGCAGGAGTGGCACTCCTTCACCCAGCGGCCGGTCTACCCGGCCAATCTCGACTCGGAGCGGACCAGCGGCATCGTGCCGGTGCTCTGGGCGCCGATGAGCCGCTACAGGCTGCCCGGGGTGGCGAGCGAACTCCAGTTCAACCACGCCAGTTTCGGCCCGGACTACGCCACCGAGGGCCTCTACGCGCTGATGAAGCTCAGCTACTTCCGCTCCGCCTACGAGCTGGCCGTGCACCGGCTGGCCCGGCGGATCGTCGAGGTGGCCGAGGAGACGGTGATCCCGGTCGGGCGCCGGCTCGACTTCAACGCCCAGCCCAGCGCCTTCAACGTCACCGCGCCGACCAAGCAGCTGCGGATCTCCGTCCTCGCCTACCGCCGGGGCGAGGTGCCGCAGGACCGCAACCCCGACTACTACGGCGCCCGGCGCACCGACTGGCACCCGTACCGGCCGGCCGCCGCCCGCCCGCTGGCCGAGCACGCGGTGCGGCTCGCCCGGCAGTTGGGGTTCCAGGCCACCGTGCACGAGTTCGACGGCGAGGCCGAGGCGATCATCTCCGGCGGCGAACCGGTCGCGCCCGGTCTGCTGCTGCTGGACCGCTGGGTGCTCCAGGACGAGCGGTGGAGCGAGCTGGTCCGCCGCTTCGACAGCTCCGACTGCTCCTGGGTGAGCGTCCTGGAACCGTGGAACCTGGACGACCCGGACTGCGTGGAGAAGCACCGTGAGATGGGCGAACTCAGCGACCGTGTCCTGCGGTTCACCCACCGGTCGGTCCGGCCGAGCTTCCTCGGCGCCACCGGCGGGCCGCCCGGGCTGGGCAGCCTGGAGGAGTTCGACGACGCACTTCCCCGGGCCGCCATGAAGGCCAAGTACGCCTTCGAGGGCCGCACCAGGACCGAACCGGAGGAACCACCGGCGCCGCGCCCCAATCTGCGGGACGCTTTCCGGTACGGACGCGGCCGGGACGGGCCCGGACCCTTCGCCTACGACGACGACCAGCCAGCACGCGACTTAGGCGACCGCCCGGACGACGGGACGCCGCCCGGGGGAGGAACCACATGAGGGAGCGGAGCGAGCGATTCATTGAGGGCTGCGCGTTTCGCGAAGCGGCCTCCGAGTGCAGCGAGGTGGGCGCATGAGGGAGCGGAGCGAGCGATTCATTGAGGGCTGCGCGTTTCGCGAAGCGGCCTCCGAGTGCAGCGAGGTGGGCGCATGAGCGAGGACCGCACCAGGAACCTCCGCATCGGCGGCCTGACCGCAGCCGAACTCGCCGCCCAGCGCGAGGCGGAGCAGGACCGCCAGGGCCGGATCATCACCTTCTACTCGTACAAGGGCGGCACCGGGCGCACCATGGCGCTCGCCAACACCGCCTGGATCCTGGCGGCCAACGGCTTCCGGGTGCTCACCGTCGACTGGGACCTCGAGGCGCCCGGCCTGGCCAAGTTCTTCCACCCGTTCCTCGACCCGGCGGTCCTGGCCGGCACCACCGGCATGATGGACCTGATCGCCGAGTACCGGGAGGAGGCACTGCGGCCGGTCGAGCACGCCGAGGGCTGGCACCTCGACTTCGCCCGCGTCCACCCGCACGCGCTCTCGCTCTCCTGGCCGCTGTTCCCCGACGGCGGCAGCCTGGACTTCCTCTCCGCCGGCCAGTTCAACCGGGACTACTCCGAGGCCGTCACCCACCTCGACTGGGACATCTTCTACGACCGCTTCGACGGCGGGCAGTTCTTCGACGCGCTCCGCGCCGACATGAGCAAGCGCTACGACTACGTGCTGATCGACTCCCGGACCGGCCTCTCCGACATCGCCGAGATCTGCACCGTCCAGATGCCCGACGACCTGGTGGTCTGCTTCACCCTCAGCGACCAGTCGATCGACGGCGCCTCCCGGATCGCCCAGCACATCCACGACCGCTACCGCGAGCGCGGCATCCGCATCCTCCCGGTGCCGATGCGCATCGACGAGGGCGAGAAGGAGAAGGCCGACGCCGGGCGGGCGCTGGCCCGGATCCGCTTCGACGGACTCCCGGCCGGCGTGCACGGCGAGGACCTCGCCCACTACTGGGGCTCGGTGGAGATCCCGTACCGGCCGTTCTACGCCTACGAGGAGATCCTCGCCACCTTCGGCGACCAGGGCGGCACCCAGACGTCGATGCTCGCCGCCTGCGAGCGGCTGACCGGCGTGATCACCGAGGGCCGGGTCACCTCGCTGCCCGCGGTCGACGAGGAGGTCCGGCTGCGCTACGTGGACGCCTTCACCCGGCGCCGCCCCTCCGTGCCGGCCGACCTCTACCTCTCCTACGTGCCCGAGGACCGGATGTGGGCGGACTGGATCGAGTCCATCCTGACCAGGGCCGGCTTCCGCGTGCTGCCGAGGGACCTGAGCGCCGGCTCGGACCCGCGCCACGAGACCGAGCGCGGCATCGACGCCGCCTACCGGACGGTCGCCGTGCTCTCGCCCGCCTACCAGCGCTCGCCGCAGGCCCGCGCGCTCTGGGAGTCCGTCGTCAGCTCCGACCCGTCCGGCACCCGCCGCCAGCTCGTCCCCGTCCGGGTGGGCGACGTCCGGCTCACCGCGCCGTTCAGCAACCGCAACCCGGTCGACCTGGTCGGCCGGGACGAGACGCAGTCCGTGCAGACCCTGCTGCGCGCGCTGGGCCGCGGCGACGTGCCGCTCGCCGAGACCACCGGCACCGGCCCGCGGTTCCCCGGCAGCAAGCCGCAGGTCTGGGACGTGCCGCCGCGCAACCCGTCCTTCACCGGCCGCGCCGCCGTCCTGGAGCAGCTGCGCAACCAGCTGCGCGGCGGCATGGCCGCCGTCCTGCCCACCCCGCAGACCCTGTACGGGCTCGGCGGCGTCGGCAAGACCCAGGTCGCGCTGGAGTACGCGCACCGTTTCATGTCCGACTACGACCTGGTCTGGTGGATCGACGCCGAGCAGACCGAGCTGGTCGCCCCGGCCCTGGCCGACCTCGCCCGCCGGCTCGGCCTGCGGGTCGGCGACTCCGTCACCGAGGCCGCCGAGGCCGCCCGCGAGGCGCTGCGCCGCGGCGTGCCCACCTCGCGCTGGCTGCTGATCTTCGACAACGCCGACGAGCCCTCCGAGATCCGCCGGTTCTTCCCCGGCGGCTCCGGCCACATCCTGGTCACCTCCCGTAACCAGGCCTGGTCCGGGCACGCGGAGGCGCTGGAGGTGGACGTCTTCACCCGTGGCGAGAGCGTCGAGCACCTCTGCCGGCGCGCCCGGGGCCTCTCCCGTCCCGACGCGGACCGGGTCGCCGAGGCGGTCGGCGACCTGCCGCTCGCCGTCGAGGTCGCCGCGGCCTGGCTGGACACCACCGGCACCCCGGTCGACACCTACGTCGCCCAGCTCCAGGCCGAGGCCGCCCGCGCCCTGGCCGGCGCCCGGCCGGCCGACTACCCGACGCCCGTCGGCGCGACCTGGAACGTCTCGATCGGCCGGCTGCGCACCCAGTCCCCGGCGGCGGTGCGGCTGCTCCAGCTCTGCGCGTTCTTCGCGCCCGAGCCCATCTCGATGAACCTCTTCTACAGCGACCAGATGATCCGCGCGCTCGTCCAGTACGACGCCGACCTCAGCGACAAGTTCATGCTGGGCAAGGTCATCCAGGCGATCGGCCGGTACGCGCTGGCCAAGGTCGACGCCGGCACCAACAGCTTCCAGGTGCACCGGCTGGTCCAGGCGGTCATCCGGGCCGAGATGACCGAGGACGAGCAGGAGGTCGCCGTCCACGAGGTGCACCGCATCCTCACCGGCGCCCGCCCCGTCCTCGGCGACACCGACGACCCGGCCAACTGGCCCGCCTTCGACGAGATCTGGCCGCACCTGTCGCCGTCCAAGGCGCACAACTGCGACGAGGCCGACACCCGGCAGCTGCTCATCGACCGCGTCCGCTACCTGTGGAAGCGCGGCGAACTGGACCGCGCCCGGGACCTCGGCCACGCCCTGGACGCCGAGTGGACCGGCAAGCTCGGCGAGGACGACCGGCAGACCCTGCTGCTCCGCTTCCAGCTCGCCAACGTGCTGCGCTCGCAGGGCAACTACGCCGAGGCGCTGGCCCTCGACGAGGCCACCCTGGAGCGCCAGCGGGCCCTGCTCGGCGAGCACCACCCGTACACCCTGATGACCGCCGGCTCGCTCGGCGCCGACCGGCGGGCACTCGGCCGGTTCCAGGCCGCGCTCGAACTGGACCGCGAGATCCTCGACCAGTTCCGCGAGCTGTTCGGCGACGACCACCCGCGCACCCTCGCCATGGCGAACAACCTGGCGATCGACTACCGGCTGGTCGGCGAGAGCGAGGCCGCCCGCGAACTCGACCAGGAGACGCTGGACCGGCGCACCGCCGTGCTCGGCCCGCGCCACCCGTACACCCTCAACACCAAGTCCGCGCTCGCCCGCGACCTACGCGAACTCGGCGACTACCGGGGCTCGGTGGACCTGCTCCGGGAGGTCACCAACGACCTCGGCGACGTGCTCGACCCCGACCTGCCGGAGAACCTGCGCAACGCCAAGTCGCTGGCGGTGTCGCTGCGCCGCACCGGCCAGCTCGCCGAGGCCCGCCGGATCACCAAGGAGACGTACGAGCGCTACCTGGAGCGGTACGGCGCCGACGCGCCCGACGCGCTGGCCTGTGCGCTCAACCTGGCCGCCGACCACAGCGCCTCCGGTGACAAGGAGGCCGCCCGCGACCTCTGCACCACCGTGTACGACGGCCACCGGCGGCTGTTCGGCGACGAGCACCCGTTCACCCTGGCCTGCGCCAACAACCTCGGCATCTACCTGCGGGGCAGCGGCGACATCCGGGGCGCCATCGCCCGCGGGGTGGCCACAGTCGAAGGGCTCACCGAATCGGTCGGCGCGGAGCACCCGTACACCCTCAACGCGATGATCAACCTGGCCAACGCGTACGGCGAGGACGGCCAGATCAGCAGGGCCGAGGAGCTCGGCCGCCTCGCGTACGCGGGCCTGTGCGAGCGCTACACGCCCCGGCACCCGGACGCGGTGGCCTGCGAGGCCAACCTGGCCGTCACCCTGCGCGCGGCCGGCCGGCACACCCAGGCGGCCGAGCTGCGGGCCAAGGCGATCGCCGAGCTGATCCGGCAGTTCGGCGAGGAGCACCCCAACACCGTCTCGGCCCGCGGCTGGAAGCGGATCAACCGCGACCTGGAGCCGCAGCCGGTCTGACGCGAACACACCGGCCGGGGCCCGGGGGTACGCTGCGGGACTTATGAGCGAGCAGCCACTGCCCCCGGTCCTGGTCACCCGCCGCCTCGCGCCCGGGGTGATCGAGCGGCTCACCGCGCACCACGCGGTGACCCACCACGACTCGGACGTACCGATGCCGCGCGCCGAGCTCCTGGCCGCCGTCCGCGGCCGGTCGGCGGTGGTCACCACGCTGGACGACGTGGTGGACGGCGCGTTCCTGGACGCGGCCGGCCCGGGCCTGCTCATCGTCGCCAACCACGCGGTCGGCCATCACAACGTCGACCTCGCCGCCTGCGCCGAGCGCGGCGTGCTGGTCTCCAACACCCCCGGTGTGCTCACCGCCGCCACCGCCGACATGGCCTGGGCGCTGCTGCTGGCCGCGACCCGGCGCCTCGGCGAGGGCGAACGGTGGCTGCGCTCCGGGCGTCCGTGGGCCTGGGCACCGGACTTCCTGCTCGGCCTGGAGCTGGCCGGCACCCCGCTGGGCGTCCTCGGCATGGGCCGGATCGGGCAGGCGGTGGCCCGCCGGGCCCGCGCCTTCGACATGCCGGTCGGCTACCACAACCGCTCCGAACTCCCGCCCGAGCAGGCCGAGGGCGCGCGGTGGCTCCCGCTGGAGGAGCTGCTCGCCACCTCCACCGTGCTGGTGGTGACCTGCCCGCTGAGCGCCGCCACCCGGCACCTGCTGGACGCCCGCCGGCTGGCCCTGCTGCCGCCCGGGGCGGTCGTGGTCTCGATGACCGCGGGGGTGGTGGACGAGGAGGCGCTCGCCGCCGCGCTGGAGTCGGGCGCGCTGTTCGCCGCCGCCGTGGACAACTTCGAGCACGAGCCGGCCGTGCCGTCCGCCCTGCTCGCCCAGGAACGCGCGGTGCTGGCCCCGCACCTGGGCAGCGCCACCGTCCGGACCCGGCAGGCGATGGGAGGGCTCGCGGTGGAGAACGTCCTGGCGGTGCTGGCCGGCGGCGAGCCGGTCACCCCGGTCAAGGCCTGAGGGCCCGACCGCCCGCCGAGGTGTGGCCGGCCGCCCAGGCCAGCGCGGTGGTCATCACCCGGAACGCCCCGAAGTGCGCGGCGCCGGGCTCCAGGAAGAGTTCGGCGCCGGGGATGTGGTCGGCCAGCCAGCGCGAGTGGTCGACCGGCGAGAACTGGTCGTCGGCGCCGTGCCAGAGCCAGGTGGGCACCGTGATGTCCTGCACCTTGAAGCCCCAGTCGGCGGTGAACGCGAGCACGTCGTCGATCCAGCCGTCGGCGCCGTGCCGGAACGCCTCGCGGTAGTTGCTCTGCAGCATCCGCCGCAGCCCGGTGTCGGCGACCACCTCGCGGTCGGTGGCCGGCAGCTCCGGCCGCAGGCCCTTGAGCAGCCGGACCGGGTCGGCCTTGATCTGCTCGGAGCGGAACCGCATCGCGTCGGCGATCCGGTCGTGCCCGCGCTCGGCCTCCCGGTACGCGCGGACGTTGGACGGGGTCATCCCGCCGTACCAGTCCAGCCCGGCCGCGTTCCGGGGCGCCAGGCCCACCAGCACGGCGACCCGGCCGACCCGGTCGGGCAGCAGCGCCGCGCAGGCCAGCGCGTGCGGGCCGCCGCCGGAGCGGCCGAGCACCGCGAAGCCGCTCAGCCCCAGCTCGTCCGCGATGGTCCGCACGTCGGCCGCGGCCGCACTGACCCGGCGGCCGGGCAGCCGGGTGGAGTCGCCGTAGCCGGGCCGGTCGAAGGAGATCAGCCGGATGCCCAGGCGGTACAGCACGGTGTTGCGCGGGTGCGGGCCGATCCGGCTGCCGGGCATGCCGTGCAGCAGGAACACCGGCCGGCCGCGTGGGTCGCCCAGGGTCTCGACGGCGATGGCACGGCCGTCCGGCGCCTTGACCATCCGTAATGACACGCGCGGCCTCCTCGGTACGGGGTACTGCTGTTCGGTGGTCCCGGTCTGTTCGGTGATCCTCGTCCGCTCGGCGATCCTCGTCCGCGCGGTGGTCCCGGTCTGCTCAGTGGTCCCGGTCGGTGGTGCCGCGGACCTCGCGGCGGGCCTGCCAGGTGGTGTGCTCCCGGGAGACCGCGTCCTCGGCGTCCCGGGCCAGCCGGGCCCAGATCTCCTCGGCGTCGGACGACGTCACGTCCAGCTGGGCCAGCTGGCTGCGGATCAGCTCCAGCTCGTCGGCGGCCAGCCCGTACGCGGCGGCCAGCGGCCGGTACTGGCGCAGCTGCGCCCAGGCGGCGACCGAGGCGGCCACCGCCGACACGGTGCCGAGCGCGTCGTAGCCGAACTCGCCCATCGCCCGCAACACCGCCAGCACCAGGCCGAGCAGCGGCAGCACCACGCCCAGGACGCCGGTCCAGAAGCCGGCGCGGGCGCAGTACCGCGCCTTCGAGCGGTACCAGTCGTGCTGCACCTGGATCCGCTCCCGCAGGTACACCTCGCGGCGCACCGCCAGCGGCTGGTCGCGCAGGCCGCGCATCGCGTCGGTGATCCGCGCCCCGCCGTCCTCCGCCCCGGCGGCGCCGATCGCCCGGCTGCCCCGGAAGGCGTTCAGCACCCGGCCGAGCTGGAAGCTGTACAGCCCCTCGGCGTCCGGCAGGCTCCGCGGCGGCGGCTGGTACGCATCGGCCCGGACGCTGAACTTCCAGGCCAGCGTCTTCACCGACTCGGCGGCCGCCCGGCCCTCGTACCAGAGGCCCTGCGGGTTCTGCCGGCTGATCACCACGGCGAGGGCGATCGCACCGAGGTAGGCCACGGCGGCCGGCCAGGCCCACGGCGTGCCGTCGGCCGAGCCGAACGCGGCGGCGGCGACCAGCAGCACCAGCTCCCACGCGGAGAGCAGCACCGACCGCCGCTGGCCCTGCAGGGAGGCAGAGTCGGCGGACCAGAACAACGCGGGCATCAGCTCCTGCTCGCGCACTCTTCCCATCGGACCCCCACCCGACGCCATCCTCGGCCCCCACCCGTCGCTCCGGTCGCACCGCTGTCCTGCCCCGCCCGCCGTGCCGGTACGCCTGGCCCGGGCCGGCTCCGGCCGCATTGGCCGGGATGCCGCCGCAGGTTGTCCGGTACCCGGGCACCCGCCGCTCAGTACGTGTAGAAGATCCGGTCCGCGTTGTCGGCCATCTGCTTGGCGTTCCACTCGGTGCCGCCGGGCACGTTGCCGGAGCGGAACAGCGGCGGGGCGGCTCCGGCGCCGGCCGCCGCTGCGTCGGCCAGCCGGCCGACCGCCGTGGCGACCACGGCCTGCATCAGCGCGCTGGTCACGATGGTGGAGACCGGGCCGAAGGAGGTCTCGGCGGCCGGGTGGGTCAGCTCGCCGTCGCCGACCGCGATCTTGCTGTCCAGGACGACGTCGCAGTGGTCCTTCAGGTACGTGCCGGAGGGGTGCGCCGAGGGCACCTCCTCCGGGTACGCCAGCGAGGTCACCCCGATCACCTTCAGCCCGCGGTTCCGGGCGTACTGGGCCAGCTCGACCGGCATGACCTGGCGGCCGGAGAGCGAGATGACGAAGAGGAGGTCCCCCGCGGTGGCCGGGGTGAGGTCCAGGGTGGTGGTGGCCAGGCCGGAGACGCGCTCCAGCGCACTGGCGAGCGGGGCCGGCATCACCGTCACCCCGGCCATCCCGGGGACGTCCAGGAGGTTGACGGGGACGAGCCCCCCGGCCCGGTAGACCACGTCCTGGGCGGCCAGCGAGGAGTGGCCGGAGCCGAAGGTGAAGATTCGGCGTCCTTCGGTCACCGCCTCGGCCAGCAGCGCGCCGGCCGCGTCGATGGTGTCGGCCTCCTCGGCGCGGACCCGCTGGAGGTGGGCGATCGCGGCGTCGAAGTACCGGCCGACCAGGTCACTCATCGGTTGCCTTCGCTCTCTGCCGGCGGGGGAGCCGGCCGGGTGGGGAGGCCTGGGTGGTCCAGACCGCCGATGGAGAAAGCTACGGCGAGCACCGTGCTGCCTCACCGGTGCCGCTGTCAACAGGAACGAAATGCGGCCCCCGGGGCCCCTGCGCGGGCCCGGTTGTCGTTGCCGTACGTCAGAATTGGCGGTGAGGACACCGAAGAACGGAGCCAGCGGCGATGTCTGGGCTGATCGACACCACTGAGATGTACCTTCGCACCATCCTGGAGCTGGAGGAGGAGGGCATCACCCCGATGCGCGCCCGGATCGCCGAGCGTCTGGAGCAGAGCGGCCCCACGGTCAGCCAGACGGTCGGCCGGATGGAGCGCGACGGGCTGCTCCGGGTAGCGGGCGACCGTCACCTCGAACTCACCGAGGAGGGCCGCCGGCTCGCGGTGCGCGTGATGCGCAAGCACCGCATCGCCGAGTGCCTGCTGGTCGACGTGATCGGCCTGGAGTGGGAGCAGGTCCACGAGGAGGCCTGTCGCTGGGAGCACGTGATGAGCGAGACGGTCGAGCGCAAGGTGCTCGCCATGCTCGGCCACCCGACCCAGTCCCCGTACGGGAACCCGATCCCGGGCCTGGACGAGCTGGGCGACGCCAAGGCGGAGGGCGAGGGCTTCGACGCCGCGCTCGTCCCGCTGGACACGGTCCGCCCGGGCGACGCCGGGGCGGACGTCGTGGTCCGCCGGATCGGCGAGCCGATCCAGACGGACGGCGAGCTGATGCGCACGCTGCGCCGGGCCGGGATCCGGCCGGGCTCGACGGTGCGGGTCACCGCCGGGGTCGGCGGGGTGCTGGTCGGCACCGGCGACACCGCGGCCGAGCTGGGCAAGGAGATCGCCGCGCACGTCTTCGTCGCGCAGGCCTGACCCTCCCCGACAGCGCAGTGAGCAGGGCCCGGTGCATCCCCGTGCACCGGGCCCTGCTCGTCCTCCCCGTCCCTCCCTGTCCCACGGTGCTTCCGTGACACCGGCCTCCCCGAACCCGGCCGGTGTCACGGCCCCTCCGTTCCCTCCCGTCCCTCCCGTCCCTCCCGTCCCCTCCGTTCCCCTCCGTTCCCCTCCGTTCCCCTCCGTTCCCTCCCGACCGCCCCGCCCGGCTTCCCCGTCCGAGCGTCCCTTCCGGCGTCCCCTCACGGTGGAATTTCTCCCCTCGGCAGATCATGGCAATCCTTGAGCGTTGTCACTCGTACGAGGGGCTTTCGCCGTTGACCAGCGGGTACACCGAAGCCTTATCCGCACATGCGTGTGACGGGCCCCGCCTCCGGTGGGAGGCAAGGCCCGTCAGTCGCGCGCGGGGTGTCGCGCGTTGCGCACCCTCACCCGATAGGCGTAGGGCGGCCGTTCACGGGACGGTGAATCTCCGGGCCGGACCCGAAGACCGTCCGGCCCAGCACGGGCCCGGGTGGCTCAGCGCACCGCCGCCGGCTGGGCCGGCTGGGGGTGCGCCGACGGGGCCTCGCGACCGCAGGCGTAGGCGAGCGGGCTGATCAGCTCGGCGGCGTCCGGCAGCCAGCGGTTCAGCGCGGAGGGCGAGCGGGCCCACTGGGCGAAGCCGGACGGGCCGACCCGGGACGGCGGGGCCACCGTCCAGTCGCCCTCGCCGCGGGCCACCAGGTCCAGCCGGCCGTGCGGCCAGCCGAGCTTGCGCAGCATCTCCGGCAGCTTGGCGGCCACTCCGGGCAGCACCAGGAAGTGCAGCCGCCGGCCGGAGCGTCCGGGGGCCGCCGGGACGGCCACCACCGGGCCGAGCTGGAGGTCCATCCGCTCCATCCGGGCCAGCGCCAGGCAGCCGGCCACCTCCGGCACGTCCAGGACGTCGAAGGAGCGGCCGGTGGGCAGCAGGATCGAGGCGTCCGGGCGTTCGGTCCACCAGCGCCGCACCGCGCCCGGGCCGGCGCTCGCCTTGCGCGCCCAGTCCGAGTCGATCGGGTGCGCGCCGGGCAGCGGGCAGCGGGCGTCGCCGCAGGAGCAGCGGGCCGGCCCGTCGCCGTCGATCAGCCAGGCGCCCGGCGCGACCTCCCAGTGCCGGCTCTCGGCGTAGCTGACGGCTTCGATGAGCAGCGGGGGCAGTCCGGCGGTGCCGCCCTGGTCGGGGGAGTCTGGGATGTCTTCCACGCGGTGCACAACTACCGTGCGTGAGGCTGGTTACGGCCGGGCGTGGGCGGGTCTTGCGCGTGGTGGCAATGTCACCCGAACCGGTGAGGCAACCGAGTTGGCGCGACCGGGGTGGACCGGGGTGGGCGCAGTGGGGGCGCACGGGAGCATTTCCCAGGGCGCGCGGGGGGTGGGGATCGTCACCGTGGGTATCCCGGTGGCGTTGCTGATCGCTAACCTGGTGTCAGATTCCTTGGACGGTCGGACAGTCGGCAACAGATCAGCAGAATCGTCGCCCGCCGGCCGGGACCGGAGGGTGTGGGGAGGCGAAGCCCAATGGCCGCGAGACCACTTGTCGCACGACAGCCCAACGAGCGTCTGCAGCAGCTCATTCAGGAGGCCAGCTGCTCCAATGCCGGCCTGGCGCGGAGAGTCAACCTGTGCGGCGCGGAGCACGGCCTGGACCTTCGGTACGACAAGACGTCCGTCGCGCGCTGGCTCCGCGGCCAGCAGCCGCGCGGGCAGGCCCCGGCGGTCATCGCCGAGGCGCTCGGCCGCAAGCTGGGGCGGAGCGTGTCGGTCGAGGAGATCGGCATGGCCGACGGCAAGAACCTCAGCTCCGGGATCGGGCTGCAGTTCGCGCCGACGCTGAACGCCGCGCTGGAACAGGTCTGCGAGCTGTGGCGCAGCGACGTCGGCCGGCGGGACTTCCTGACCGGGGCGACGGTGGCGGCCTCCGCGCTCGTCGAGCCCAGCCGGGACTGGCTGATCACCCCGCCCGACCCGGTGGTGGCCCGTACCGGCGGCCCGCGGGTCGGTCCGACGGACGTCGCGGCGATCCGGGCGACCACGGCGATGCTGGTCGACCTCGACCACCGCTTCGGCAGCGGGCACGTCCGCCCGGTGGTCGTCCACTACCTCAACAGCGTGGTCTCCGGCCTGCTGGGCGGCGCCTACCGGGAGGAGACCGGGCGGCAACTCTTCGCGGCGGTCGCCCGGTTGACCGAGCTGGCCGGCTACATGGCGGTGGACACCGGGCAGCCTGGCCTGGCCCAGCGCTACTACATCCAGGCGCTGCGGCTCGCCCAGGCGGCCGACGACCGCGGCTACGGCGGGTACGTGCTGGCGGCCTCGATGAGCCACCTGGCGGCGACGCTGGGCAACCCGCGGGAGATCGCCCAACTCGCCCGCGCCGCGCAGGAGGGTGCCCGCTCGGTGGCCACCCCGACGGCGATGGCGATGTTCTACGCGGCCGAGGCACGCGGCCACGCCCTGCTCGGCGACGCCCGCTCCTGCGAGGCGGTGGCCGCCAAGGCGCTGGAGGCGATGGAGAAGCGCCGCCCGGAGGACGACCCGGACTGGATCGTCCACTTCGACGACGCCTACCTCGCGGACGAGCTGGCCCACTGCCACCGGGACTTGGAGCAGGCCGGCCAGGCCGAGCACTACGCCCGCCGGGCGCTCGACCTGCACCCCCCGACCAGGGTGCGGCGCCGGGCGGTCGACCTCGTCCTGCTGGCCACGGCCCAGCTCCAGCAGCGCGACCTGGAGCGGGCCTGTGAGACCGGCGCCCAGGCGGTGCGGCTTCTGAGCGGGCTGCGGTCCAACCGGGGCGTGGAGTACCTGGACGAGTTCCGGCGGCGGCTGGAGCCGTTCCGGGAGCAGCGGGTGGTCCGCGAGTTCCAGGCCCGGGCCGAGGCGGAGGCCGCCTGACCTGGACGGAGGGCGCGTCGTCGGCGCGCACGTGAGGGGCCGGTGAGGGATGGACCGCCCACGTGGTCACCCGGTTCGGCGAACCGGTAGCGTGGGCGCGACGTCCAAGGAACTGTGATGCTCCCAAGAACCGACGAGATGTGGTCCGCCGTCAGCGCGCGGTCGTGCACAGGTGAGGAATCGCGTTGAGCCAGCGCCGCTCGTACCCCAACTCGGGTGACTTCAACCTGGACGATCTGTTTCGCCCGGAGCCCGGCCAGCCGCAGGGCCAGGGCGGTGTGCCGGGCCAGGGTGCGCCGGGCCAGCAGCCGCCTGCCGGGCAGCAGGCCGGTCCCGCGATCGGACAGCCGCACCTGCCGCCGGCCGGTCACCCCGCCGGTCAGCCGGAGTACCTCGGCGAGGGCGCGCACGCGCTTCCGACCCAGGCCATCCCGGCCCAGGGCGCCCCGTGGGGCGGCGCGCCGCAGCCCGGGTACGGCGCCGCGCCGCAGGCCGACCCGGCCCCGGCCACCCAGTACCTGCCGCCCTACCCCACCGCGGACCCACAGGCGGCCGGCTACCCGCCCCAGCCCGGCTACCAGCAGCCCGCGCCGGGGCAGGCCTACCCGCAGCAGGCGCAGCCGGCCTACCAGCCCGGCCCGCAGGAGTACCAGGCCCAGCCCGAGTACAGCGGGCAGGACTACCCGACCGGCCCGGTCCCGGCCCGGGGCGGCGGCAACGGCGGGCGTTCGTCCGGCAAGCTGATCATCGGCGGCGTGGTGGCCGGCTGCGCGGCGGCCGGCATCCTGGTGGCCGTCCTGATGAGCGGCGGCGACGACAAGTCCCCCGGCAAGGAGAAGCAGGCCGCCCCGGTGGCCACCGGCAGCAGTGCCTCCACCGGTGCGCCGACCGCGAGCGGCTCGGCGGCGACCGTCAACCCGGAGGTCAAGGCACAGGCGCAGCCGCTCTCCGACCTGCTCGGCACCGCCAGCGACAGCCGCACGGCGGTGGTCAACGCGGTGGGCGCGGTGCAGAAGTGCGACAAGCTGCCCGAGTCCCAGCAGGCCCTGGCCGATGCCGCAGGCAAGCGCCGGGAGCTGCAGACCAAGCTGGCGGCGCTGAAGACGGACAAGCTGCAGGGCGGTCCGCAGCTGGTCGAACAGCTCAACGCGGCCTGGACGGCCTCGGCGACCGCCGACGACGAGTACGCGGCCTGGGCCACGGACATGCAGGCCGCCTGCGACGCCAAGAAGGCCGACAACCAGCACTACAAGAACGCGGTCCAGGCCAGCAGCACGGCCACCAACGCGAAGAAGCAGGCCTCCGCCCTCTGGAACGCCATCGCGGGCCAGACCGGCCTGCCGACCCGCGGCGACGGGGATCTGTAGGCGAGAGCCTCCCCGCGGCCGCCGGCCGGCCCCGGGAGCCCCGGAGGGGCCGCCCGGGTCGCCCGGGTACGGCCCCTCTCGGTACGGCGCCTCCCGGCCAGGCCTCTGCCGTTCAGCCCCTCCCGTTCGGGCCCCTCGCGTTGGGGCCCCTCCCGGGCGGGCCCCGGTCACGCCGGCGGCCTGCCCCCGGTGAGCACCCAGCGCACGTCCACGAAGCCCGGCTGCTGCAGGGTCATCCGCCCGCCCTTGACCACCTGGTACGTCACCCAGGTGTTCACCAGCCGCGGCGACTCGGTGCTCGGCAGCATGTTGGTGGTGCCCCAGTTCAGCGGCGGGGTCAGGCCGACGTCGATCTGCTCGCCGCCGTCCAGCAGCCCGGTCACCGTCTTGGAGGTGACCGTCCGGCCGGCCGCGTTCAGCCGGTCGACCGCCTGCCGGAACACCTCGTAGGCGACCCAGGTGGTCTGCACCCCGGGGTCGGAGACGTCGATGGCCCGGCCGCCGGCGGCGTCGCTGCGCACCACGGCGCGCAGCGCGTCCCAGGTCTTGGCCGACTCGGGCGGGTACCAGCCGGTCACGTAGGCCCCGGCCAGCGGGCCGCTGTCGCCGCCGGTGGAGTCGACCACCGACTGCTGGACGCTGCCGATCACCGAGGCGATCTTGGTGTTCCTCGGGCCCAGCCGGCGGTAGGAGTCGAGCAGGTTGCCGGTCGGTTCGGCGCCCAGCGCGGAGGTGAGGCAGTTGCCCGGCTCGTCCTTGCCGATCGCCTTGCGGGCCACCGGCGTGTAGTCGGGGGACTGCTCCGGCGCCTTGACGTCCAGCAGCTTGATCCCGGCCGGCTTGAGCGCGTTGGCGAGGTAGCCGAGCAGGTTGTCGCCGGCCGGGGTGTCGGGGCGGACCAGCGAGACGGTCTTGCAGCCGGCCTCCACCAGCTGCCGGCCGCTGCCGCCGATCAGCGCCGGCATGCCGCCGGCCACGGGGTACGACAGGGGGCTGCTGAACTCGGGCTGGGAGAGCCCGTACCCGCCGATCAGCGGGATGCCGGCCCGCTCCAGGATCGGCATGAAGCGGTCGCCGTACTGGCTGTACGAGCCGATCACGGCGACCGCCTTGGCGTCCACCGCCTGCTGGGCACAGGCCGTGGCGCCGTCGGCGGTGTTGTGCTCGTTGCAGGTGAGCACGCGGAGCTTGCGGCCGTTCAGGCCGCCCTTGGTGTTGACGTCCCGGCCGATGGCGTCGGCCAGCGTGGTCATGCCGGGCCGGTCGGCGGCGCCGGTACCGGACGGCGCCCAGGTCATCACGGTCAGGTCGCCGCCGCCGCCGGCGTCGTTGGTGGCGGCGGCATCGGCCGGTCCGCCGCACGCGGAGGCCGAGAAGAGGGTGGGGAGCAGCGCCACGACGGTGGCGGCTGCGGCGATCGGGCGGCGGCGACGCCGTACCGCGATCGGGTACTGAGCCTGGGACGAGCTCCTTCGGCTGGTCATCGGTCTTCCCTCCCGGGGCGCTGTGCTGCGCACCGGCACAAGCCAAGCCCCGGCGTCACACGCAGAGAGGGCCGAAAAGGGAACGGACGGCAAACGGCGGCCGAACTCCGGGCAGGGACGCGTGTAGAACCGGAGTAGAGCACGAACGGTAGGGGAACGTACGATCGTCCACCATGTCCGCCAGCACAGATTCTTCGTATCGGTCTGCCCGAAACCCTTCTCGTCCGGGCCACCGCTCCAGCACGATGGGCGGCATGCCGCTCAACGATCTGCCCTGGTGGCGCTGGCGTGCCCGACTGCGCTCGGCGCTGCACATGCTTTCCGACCCCGGGTTCCAGCAGGAGACCTGGCTGGCCGGCCGTGAGGGCTTCGGTGACGTGACCGACGCCGTCTACCGGCTGGTGGAGGACACCTGGCTGGACCGGTGGTCGGCCGAGAAGTACGTCGGCACGATCTTCCGCGACTCGGCCGAGGCCACCGTGGTGGACGTCGCGGTGCTCCGGGTGGTCCGGATCCTGCACGAGGTCGGCGCGGACGCCCCGGCCTCCGCGTACCTCGGCCACCACGGCTGGCCGGAGGCTGTCCGGGCGGCCCGCGAGGCGCACGTCAAGCTGGCGGTCAACGACGGCGAGGACCCGGACGCCCGCCCGCGCTCGCTGGACGTGCTGCGCATCCTGACCTCGTCCTGACCCGGGCCGGCCCGGCGCCGGTGCTGCCCGGCCCTGCTCCGGTCCGGCCCTGCTACGGCGCTGTCCCGGCCTGTCCCGCTCCGCCCCGAGGCCGGTGCCGCAGGGCTCGGGTCGGGGCCCGAGGCCGCGGGGTGGGCCGGGCCGTCCCGCAGTGCGGGCAGCGGGACGGTGGCTGTCCAGGATGTGACACGCTGGACCACTCACCAACAGCACGACCTCAGGACGGGAACCCCCCACCGTGGAACAGCAGCCGGCCAGCGCCCAGTACGTCCTCACGCTGTCCTGCCCCGACAAGCAGGGCATCGTCCACGCGGTCTCGAGCTACCTCTTCATGACCGGGTGCAACATCATCGACAGCCAGCAGTTCGGTGACGGCGACAGCGGGCTGTTCTTCATGCGGGTGCACTTCTCCGCCGCCGAGCCCGTCACCGTGGACAAGCTGCGGGCCAGCTTCGCCGCGATCGGGGCCTCCTTCGGGATGGACTGGCAGATCCACCCGACCGACGAGCGGATGCGGATCGTCCTGATGGTCAGCAAGTTCGGGCACTGCCTGAACGACCTGCTGTTCCGCAACCGGATCGGCGCGCTGCCGGTGGAGATCGCCGCGGTGGTCTCCAACCACACCGACTTCCGCGACCTGACCGAGGGCTACGGCATCCCGTTCCACCACATCCCGGTGACCCGGGACACCAAGGCCGAGGCGGAACAGCAGCTGCTGGACCTGGTCGCCAAGGAGAACGTCGAACTGGTCGTGCTGGCCCGCTACATGCAGGTGCTCTCGGACGAGCTCTGCACCGCGCTCTCCGGCAAGGTGATCAACATCCACCACTCCTTCCTGCCGAGCTTCAAGGGCGCCAAGCCGTACCACCAGGCGCACGCCCGCGGCGTGAAGCTGATCGGCGCCACCGCGCACTACGTCACCGCCGCCCTCGACGAGGGGCCGATCATCGAGCAGGAGGTGGCCCGGGTGACCCACGACATCACCCCGGACCAGCTGGTCGCGCTCGGCCGGGACGTCGAGTGCCAGGCACTGGCCCGCGCGGTGAAGTGGCACAGCGAGCACCGGGTGCTGCTCAACGGCACCCGTACGGTGGTCTTCGCCTGACGGTCGGGGCCGGAGGCACGCAGCTGCGGACCGCGAGCCAGGGCACGCATGCCCGCAGCCCTGCGTGCCTCCAGGTCTACGGCTGAACGGCCCGACGCTCCACAGCCCTACGGACGCGAGAGCAGCGGGGCCGCGTGGAGCACCTCGCGGATCGCGGCCCGGTCGCCGTGCGCGCCCACCGGCAGCCGGTCCGGGTCGCGGTGTGCGGCGGCCAGCTGGCAGAACTCCAGCCCGTCCAGCACCATCGCGGCCACCGGCTCCCCTCCGGGCGGGCCGCTCTCCGGGCCGTCCAGCGGTATCAGCCACTCACCGGCCGCGGGGCCGTCGATCACCAGCCGGACCTGCCGGCCCGTCCGGCCGTCCCTGCCCGGCGCAGCCGCGGGCGCCCCGGCGTGCTCGGGCCGTGCGGCACGCAGCCCGGCCAGTGCCGCCGGGAGCATCCGGACGGCCAGGTCGACCATCTGCCGCAGGTGCTGGGGCGCCGGCGGGTCGTACGGGTACGCCACCGCGCGGGCTACGTCCTCGCCGTGGACGTAGCACTCGAAGGCCCGGTCGACGAAGGCGTCGCGCAGCGGGACGGTCGCGAAGCCGTAGTCGACGGGCGTGTTGCCCTGCGGGGCCAACGCGGCGCTGCGGACCAGCTCCTGGCAGTGCCGGCGCCACCGGGCGCGCACCGTCTGCGGCGGCAGGCCGGCCTGTTCGGCGGTGAGCCGGGCGGTGCGCTCGGTGATCCCGGCGAACGGCGGGCCGCCCTGCGGCGGCACCCGGGGCGCGGGCGCGGCCGCCTCCTGTGACGGCACCCGGCGGCCGGCCGGTGGCGTGGGGGCGCCCGGGACGGGGTCGGGCAGGCCGAGGGCGACGGCCAGATAGCCGTCCACGGCGGCGAGATGGCAGAGCACCTCGGCCGGGCGCAGGTACTCGGTGCCGCCGTGCCAGGGGAGTTCGGCCACCTCCTGCCACTCCTCCGGGCCGAGGTCGCGCAGCAGTGCGTCGAGCTTGGCGGTCTCGGCGGTGTAGGGCGCGCCCCAGGCGGGGACGGGCAGTTCGGCGGGGCGCCGGGACAGACACCAGTCGAGCACCTGCTGGCGCAGCGATCCGGGCTGGTCGAGCGGTTCGTCGACGGCGAGCCAGCCGGCGGCCTCGCGCAGCCGGGCGGCGTCCTCGGCGCAGTCCGGGCAGGCCCGCAGGTGGCGTTCCAGCTCGGCGGCCTCGCGGCGCGGGCAGGCGCCCAGGGCCCAGGCGCCGAGCACCGAGCGCAGGGCCTCGTGCTGCTCCTCGGTGGTCGTCACGTGCCCCCGTCCTCGTTCCGGTGCCGGTCGTCGTGCTGTTCGTCCTGCTGTGCCCCGTGGTGCTGGTGCCCGTGCTGCCCGTCGTCGCACTGTCCGTTGTCGCACTGCCCGTCGCCGTGCTGCCGCTCGCCGTGCTGCCGGGCGTCGCCGTGCCGGGCGCGCCGCTGGCGGTCGCGCTCCTCGGCGAGTTCGGTGGCCAGCAGCTCCAGGCCGAGCCGCATCCGCTGCTTGGCGATCTGCTCGCTGACGCCGAGGCGCCGGGCCGTCTCCTCGTAGGTGCGGCCGCCGTAGTACGACACCGTGATCGTCTCACGCAGGCTCTGCGGCAGGGAGTCGACGGCGATCTGGATCCGGGCGGCGGTGGCCACGGTCCGGATCTCCTCCTCGACGAGTGAGACCTCGCCGTAACTGCCGCTGCCGGAGCCGTCGTTGCCGATCGGTCTGTCCTCGCTGCCGTCGCTGTCCCCGCCGGCGAGCGGGGCCTCGGCGGCGCGCCGGAGACGGAGCCGGTCCACCGCGCGGCGGTGGGTGAGCGAGCCGATCCAGGAGCGGAGCGAGCCCTGGGCCGGGTCGAAGGCCTCGGGGTGCTCCCAGACATGGGCGAATATCTCGCGGGTGAGCTGGGCGGCGGCGGCCTGGTCGGCCAGTATCCGTCCGGCCAGCCCGTGCACCATCGGCGCCAGCTGGTCGTAGAGTTCGCCGAGGGCGGTCTCCTCGCCCCGGGCGAGCCGGCGTTGGAGCTGTTCGTCCCAGCGCGGGGCGCTGCCGGGGGTGGCCATCGTCAACCACCCTCCTGCCATGGGGTTCGCTGCCGTACCCAACGGTATCTTGCGCTCTTCCGGGGACGGGTGGATTCCGGGCAGAACGGAGCCCGCAGTTTCGGATCGTCACATCGTGGGATCTGCCGCCGATCCCGCTGTTCGAAGGCCGTTGGACATATGTCGCACGGGTGGTTCGCGAGTGGCGGGCCGGGTACCGGGGGCGTCCGGCGGTAGGTTCGCCACTGCGTGTCCGGCTGGTCGGCCCCCGGTCGGACGAGCGCCGGTGCGAGGCTCGCGAGAGTGAACGGGACAGTATGCACTGCCCTGTCCCTCGATCGCTGGAATATGCCCGAAGCGCTTGCTGCGGTCCGCCCGCCGACTCATCCTGAGGCGTATTCGTGTCGCAGCCAGTGCGCGACGGACGAGGTGGCGCGGGTGCGACGTACCGGGTTGACGTGCGGCGCGGCCCGGCATGCGGTGGCCCGGCGCGCGCCAGGGCCGGCCGGCTGGACGACCCGGCCCGAACGAGACGACGGCCGAACTGCGAGTGCGGGTGGTGGAGCGGTGCAGGTTCTTCAGGTACAGCTGGCGGTGCAGGCGGACCCCGCCGAGGTCGGCCGGGCCCGCCGCTGGGTGCGCTCGCGGCTGCTCAACCACGGCGTGGATCCGGATGCCCCGATCGCCGAGACGGTGGTGCTGGTCGTCTCCGAGCTGGTGACCAACGCCGTGGTGCACACCGGCTGTCCGGCCGTGCTCCGGCTCTGCTTCCCGATGGACGACGTCGCCGCGGGCTACGGCCCGGCGCACGGCTCCGCGGCGGGGGGCGTGGGCGGCGGCGGTGCGGTCGGCGGGCTCGGCGGTGGCGTGCGCGAGACGGCGACCGTCGGCCCGCTCCGGGTCGAGGTCGCGGATGCCAGCCAGGTCGCCCCCGCCCCCCGGCACGCCGGCCCGGACACCGACGCCACCAACGGACGCGGCCTGGAGCTGGTCGAACTGCTCTGCGACCGCTGGGGTTGGTATCCGGACGGTTCGGGCAAACGGGTCTGGTGCGAGATCGGCGCGGACGCCCGGCCGGTGGACCCGCTGACCACCGTGGACTGGGCCGCGCTGGCGCAGTGACGACCCCTGTGGGACGCCGGGCGATCACCCGGCGATCATCGGGCCGAAACCTGACGCAACCATTCCGAATTTCGGACAAGCCATTGACGTGACGTATCCGACTGATCACTCTTGGGAGCAGCTCTCCGTCGCGAGGGGACGCCGAGGGAACACCCGAACGCCGCTGCGGTGCTGCTGTCCAGGGGGATCATGTCAGCAGGGGGGCCGTGGTCTGCCGATCGCGCGGTGGCTCCTTGGCGAGTGCGGAGGGCGGTTGCGCGGGTTCAGGGCCCGTGCGTCGCGGTTGGATGGCGGCCTGCCGTGCCGTGCTCGGGGTGCGTGCGGCCTGTCGCCATCCAATCCGTCCACTCCCGGGGGCAAGTTTCGGCCACCGGCGGGACCACTTTTCCGGCTCGTCGGACCACGCGCCCGCAGGCCGTCAGCCGGCGGGCTCGACCGTGCGGAAGGCGCGCCGGTACGCGCTCGGCGCGACGTCCAGCCGGCCGCGCAGCCGGAGCCGCAGTGAGGCGGCCGTCCCGAATCCGGACTCCCGGGCCACCTGGTCGATCGTCATGTCGGTGCGCTCCAGCAACTGCCGGGCCCGTTCGGTGCGCTGGACCGTCAGCCACTGGCCCGGGCTGGCACCGGTCTCCTCGCGGAACCGCCGGGTGAAGGTCCGCACGCTCATGCCCGCCCGGTCGGCGAGCAGACGCAGCGGCAGCGGCTCGTCCAGGTGCTCCAGTACCCAGGCCCGGACGGCGGCGGTGCCGGGGCCGGTCTCGGCGGCCGTGCGGGGGAGCGTCACGTACTGCTTCTGCCCGCCCTCGCGCCACGGCGGGACCAGGCAGGTGCGGGCCACCGTGTTGGCCACCGCGCTGCCGTGGTCGCGCCGCACGATGTGCAGGCAGAGGTCGACGCCGGCCGCCACCCCACCCGAGGTGAGCACGTCGCCGTCGTCCGTGAAGAGCACGTCCGGGTCGAGCCGGACCTTCGGGAAGAGTGCGGCGAACCGGCCGGTGTAGCTCCAGTGGGTGGTGGCCGGGCGGCCGTCGAGCAGGCCGGCGGCGGCCAGGACGAAGGACGCGGTGCAGATCGAGACCAGCCGGGTGCCGGGCCGGATCCGGGCCAGTGCGGCGATCAGGGCGGGGCTGAGCTCGGCGTCCACCTCCTTGGGACCCGGATCGGTGGAGGCCGGGATCACCACGGTGTCGGCCCGTTCCAGCAGTTCGGGCCCGTGGTCGACGGCGACCCGGAAGTCGGTGCTGGTGGCGACGGGCCGGCCGTCCACGGTGCAGGTGGCCACCTGGTAGAACGGGACGCCGTCGGCGTCCTTGGCCGACTCGAAGATCCTTGCGGGGATGCCCAGTTCGAAGGCGATCACCCCGTCGAGGGCCAGTACCGCGACCTTGTGCGCCACCCCGGTCTCCCTTCCCGTGCCCCGATGCAGTGCCTCAGCGTACGCCGGTCGCTGGCCCGATCCTTGCGAAAGCTGGCAGTCAGGCCAGTCGTGGGCGTTCGGGCTGTTCGGGAGACTCGGCCGGGTGAACGAACCGGACGTCCCCGCCCCCGCATCCGCCCCCGCATCCGCCCTCACCTCCGTCGCCTCTCCCGGCGCCCTCGCCCCCGGATCCGCCCTCACCTCCGTCGCCTCTCCCGGCGCCCTCGCCCCCGGATCCGCCCTCACCTCCGTCGCCTCTCCCGGCGCCCTCGCCCCCGGATCCGCC
>NZ_JBVHHB010000030.1:113159-125788 GCF_055561295.1 Kitasatospora sp. NPDC022785
GCCCTCACCTCCGTCGCCTCTCCCGGCGCCCCTGTCGCCGTCGCGTCCCCTGCCCCCCGCGGCGCCCGCAAGCCGCGGCCGCACTACGCCTGGGTGGTGGCCGCCGTCTCGCTGCTGGTCCTGCTCGGCTCGGCCGGGTTCCGCTCCACGCCCAGCCTGATGATGGACGCGCTGCACAACGAGTTCGGCTGGTCGACGGGGACGATCTCCAGCGCCACCTCGGTCAACCTCACCCTCTACGGCCTGACCGCCCCCTTCGCCGCCGCCCTGATGGACCGGTTCGGCGTCCGGCTGGTGGTGGTCTGCGCGCTGCTCACCATCTCGGTCGGCGCCGGCCTCACCATGCTGATGCGCGAGCCCTGGCAACTGGTCCTCTGCTGGGGCGTGTTGGTCGGCCTCGGCAGCGGTTCGATGGCCGGTGCCTTCGCCACCACGATCACCGGCCGCTGGTTCCGGGCCCGGCAGGGGCTGGTCACCGGCGTGCTGACCGCCGCCGGCGCGGCCGGCAACCTGGTCTTCCTGCCGCTCGGCGCCTGGCTGGTCGAGGAGCACGGCTGGCGTTCGGCGGTGGTGGTCGTCTCGCTGGCGGCCAGCGCGGTCGCCGTCCCGGTACTGCTGCTGATGCGCGAGCGCCCGGCCGACCTCGGCCTGCTCCCCTACGGGGCCACCGAGGCACCGCCCGCGCCGGCGGCGGACGGGCGGGCGGTGGCCCGCTCGCTGCGGGTGCTCCGCCAGGCCTGCCGCAGCCGGGCGTTCTGGCTGCTGGCCGGTTCCTTCGCGATCTGCGGCGCGACCACCGCCGGCCTGGTCGGCACCCACTTCATCCCCGCCGCCCACGACCACGGCCTGCCCGTGACCACGGCGGCCGGCCTGCTGGCGCTGGTCGGCGTCTTCGACGTGGTCGGCACGATCGCCAGCGGCTGGGCCACCGACCGCTTCGACTCCCGGAGCCTCCTGGTCGCCTACTACGCGCTGCGCGGGCTCTCGCTGGTCCTGCTGCCGCAACTGTTCGCCGGCACGCTGGAGCCGCCGATCCTGGCCTTCGTGATCTTCTACGGCCTGGACTGGGTGGCCACCGTGCCGCCGACCGTCGCGCTCTGCCGCCGGCACTTCGGCGAGGACGCGTCGATCGTCTTCGGCTGGGCGCTTGCCGGTCACCAGATCGGCGCGGCCGTGGTGGCCGGCCTGGCGGGCCTGGCCAGGGACGCGCTCGGCACCTACGACCTGGCCTGGTACGCGGCCGGCGGGCTCTGCGCGGTCGCCGTCGTGCTCTGCCTGGCGCTGCGGGGGAGCGGGGCGGCCCGGCCGGTCCCGGCACTGTCGTAAGGGTCGGGTAGGCTCCGCGGCCATGACGCTCGCCTTCACCCTCGACCCGGTTCTCGACCCTGACCTGCGCGCCGCCGCCGTCCGGCTCTGGACGGACGTCACCAATGCCGGTGGCGCGGTCGGCTTCGTCGCACCGGTGACGGAGGACGAGGTCTGGAAGACCGCCGACGTGCAGTTCGCCGGTGTCGGGCCGGGCGAGCCGGACCGGCTGCTGGTCGCCCACGAGGTGGAGACCGGCCGGCTCGCCGGCCTGCTCTTCTTCGAGTCCATGCGGTTCGGGCCGATGGACCACTGGCGGCTGCTCAAGCGGGTCATGGTCCACCCGGACTTCCAGGGGCGCGGTTACGGCGCCGGGCTGATGGCCGAGGCCGAACGGGTCGCCCGGGCCTGGGGCCTGGAGAGCCTGCGGCTGACCCTGCGCGGTGGGCTCGGCCTGGAGGCCTTCTACGGGCGCTGCGGCTGGACCGAGGCCGGCCGGGTCCCGGCCGCGATCCGGGTCGCCCCCGGGGACGATCGCGACGACGTCACCATGTGGCTCGACCTGCGCTGACGGCGGCCCGGCGGCCGCCCGGACGCGGGGGACGGGCGACCCGTGCCCCGCGCAGTCCGTCAGGCATGCTTCACTGGGAGACCGGCCGAGCCCCGCGCAGAGAAGGATGTGTTCCCGGTGAGCAGCAATGTGAGCAGCAAGTCGCACGCCACGCTCCGTTACACCTCCCTGCGGGTCAGCATCTTCCTCGGCTGCCTGCTGCTCTCCCTGCTGCTCGGCCACTTCGGGGTGATCCCGGTCAAGGGCGAGCTCGGCGTCATCTTCCTCTTCCTGCTGGCCGCACTGGTCTCGGCGCCGCTCAGCTACGTCCTGCTGAGCAAGCAGCGCGACGACATGTCGGCCCAGATCTCCGACAAGGTCTCCGGTCTCCGCAACCGGACGGCCGAGCGGATCGCGGCGCAGAACGCCGAGGAGGACGCCGCCGACGACGCCGCCCGCGCGGCGGCCCTGCAGAGCTGACCCGCACCAGCGCCGTGCCCGCCCCCGCCCCAGGCCCCGCGCCACAGCACGACGAGCCCGCGCACGACGAGCCCACGCACGACGAGCCCGCGCACGACGAGCCCGCGCACGACGAGCCCACGCACGACGAGCCCACGCACGAGAAGGCGGCCGGTCCGACTTCTCGTGGGTCCGGCGCGTCCGGAGGGACGGCCGCGTCCGGCGGTGTGCCCGGTGAGGGCGTTCTCGGCACCTGGCCGGCGCCGGTCCGCAAGCCCACCGGCAGGGACGTCGCCCGCCTCGCCGGGGTCTCCCAGGCCACCGTCTCGCTGGTCTTCTCCGGCTCCGAGGCCGGCCGCCGGGTCTCCGACGCCACCCGCGAGCGCGTCCGGGAGGCCGCCCGCAGTCTCGGCTACCGCCCGCAGGCGGCCGGCCGGCAGCTGCGCCTCGGCCGCAGCGGCATGATCCTGCTGGCCGTCCCGAACATCCTCGGCCCGTTCTTCGGCCGGGTGCTGGAGGGCGTCCACGAGGAGGCCGGCAAGCACGGCCTGGCCGTCGTGGTCAGCTCCGGCTGGGGGAGCGCCACCCTGGCCGACGCCGCCACCACCAGCCGCTTCGACGGCCTGCTGATCTGCTCCCCGGACGACAGCCAGCTCGGCGAGCTGCCCGCCGACACCCCTGCCGTCTTCCTGGACGCCGACCCCGGCACCGACCGGGCCCGCCCGACCATCGAGCTGGACGTGGCCGGCGGCATGCGGGCCGCCGTCGAGCACCTGGCCGGGCTCGGCCACCGCCGCCTCGGCCGGCTGCGCTCCACCCACTCCGCGTACACCTTCCGGGTCCGCCAGGCCGCGTTCGAGGAGGCGGCCCGGGCGCTCGGCCTGGACGTGATCGAGCTGGGCGTCAGCCTCAACGAGGGCCAGCCCGCCGCCCTCGGCGTCGCCCGCCGGCTGCTGGAGCGCCCGGACCGCCCGCACGCGGTGATCTGCGACGACGACGTGGTGGCCTCCGGGGTCTATCAGGCCGCCGCCGAACTCGGGCTGCGCGTCCCCGCCGACCTCTCGGTGGTCGGCATCGACAACATCCCGGTGGCCGGCCTGCTCACTCCGCCGCTCACCACCGTCGACCTCCCCGGCGAGGAGCTGGGTCGGGCCGGAGTCGCGGCCCTCGCGGACCTGCTCCGTGGCGAGCCGGTCGCCCCGGTCCCGCCGCTGGCCACCTCGCTGGTCCTGCGCTCCTCGACCGCGGCCGTCTCCGCCGCCCGCTGAGCCGGCTGCCCCCCCGCTGAGCCGCTGACTCGGGGGGACCGCCGCCCCCGCCCGCCCCCGCCCGCTCCCGTCCGCCGACCCCGGGCCGTCGGCGCCCGGGCCGTCGGCGCCCGGGCCCCCGCCATCGGAAGGGCCGTTCGGGTAACCCCTGGTTCGAACAGGTGAAATATCGTCAGGGCGTCCCGCGCCGCGAGGCCGGGCAGATAAACGGACGATGAGATTCCGCCATGCGGATGCTCCGATCCAGACCTCCACGCCTGCCACGCCTGGTACGGCTGGCCGCCGTCCTCGGGCTCCTCGGCGGCACCCTGCTCACCGGCGCCCTGGGCGCCCCGCCCGCCGGAGCCCACAGCGGCGGGCTCGGCACCCTCGCGGGCCTGCTCGGCGCGGCCGTTCTCGGCGCCGGCCTGCTGCTCGCCCTGATCGCCTGGGGAGGCCGCGGCCCCCACGGCTGATCGAGCCGGGCCGGGGCCGGTGAACACGGGAACGCAGGTGCATGTGCAAGTGACTGCGCCCGTCGGCCAGACCACCCGGTCCGACGGGCGCAGTCACGTCTCTGGGGCGGGCCCGGCCCACCTCTGCGGCGGGTCTCAGCCCACCTCTGCGGGGGTGGGTCTCAGCCCACCGGTACCGGCGCCGCCACCGGGGTGGCGGTGGCCGGCGCGGGCCGGAACCAGCGGCGGGCGCCGAACAGCAGCAGCCCGCCCAGCGCGATCCCGCCCACCGCGCAGAGCGCCACCGAGCGCAACGAGCCCTCCGCGAGGCTGCCGGAGACGGCGTAGCCGAGCGAGTTGCCGGTCGCGAACAGCGTCACCAGCCAGGCGAACGCCTCGGTCACGGTGCCGGCCGGCGCCAGCTCGGCGACCAGCACGAACGCGGCCGCCAGCAGCGGCGCCAGCCCGATCCCGGAGATGAAGGCCAGCCCGGCCATCGCGTACGGCCCGGGGAGCAGCATGAGCGGCAGGTAGCTGGCGGCCATCCCGAGCGCCATCACCCACGTCCGGGTGGCGGTGGAGCTGCGCCACCGCACCGCGCCGTAGGCGAGCGCGCCGAGCAGGCCGCCGAGCGCCGCCAGGGCCAGCAGCGTCCCCGCGCCGCCGGGCAGTCCGCCGTCGTGGGCCTCGGCGTAGGCGATGAAGAGCACGTTCTGCGCGCCGACCGTCCAGCCGGCGCCGGCCAGGCCGACCAGCAGCAGGACCAGGCCGGGGGAGCGGAGCGGCCCGAGCAGGCCGGCCGAGTGCGCGCGGGGCGGCGCCTGCCAGGCCCGGGCCGGTCCGGCGGTGGCCACGATCAGTGCCCCGGCCAGGCCCAGGCCCGCGGCCACCCAGAGCGCCGCGACCGGGCTGAACGCGCCCGCGATGCCGGCCACCGCGAGCGGTCCGGCGACGTAGAGGATCTGCTGCGAGGCGGAGTCGAAGGCGTACGCGGTGTCGAGCTGCTTCTCCTCGACGACGTCCGGCCAGAGCGAGCGCAGGCAGGGTTCGAGCGGCGGCATGGCCAGGCCGGCGATCGCGGCGCCGACCGGTGCGGCCACGGCGGAGCCGGGCGCGAGCGCGAGCAGCGCGTAGCCGCCGCCGGCGACCACGGCCGAGGCGAGCAGCACCCGCGGCTGTCCGGTGCGGTCCACGATCCGCCCCAGCACCGGCCCGCCGACGGCGGCCGAGATCGCGTAGGCGGCGGTGGCCAGCCCGATCCGGCTGTACGGCGCGCCGGCCTCGCGCAGGGCCAGCGCGATCACCAGGGCGGTCATGCCGGCGGGGAGGCGGCCGAGCAGGGTGCCGAAGAGGAGGCGGCTGACGTGCGGGGCTCGGAGCAGGGCGAGATAGCCCATGGACGGTTCTCCGGTTCCGGGCAGGGAGGGGCGGGGGGCTGCATCCAAGTTATACGTATAACCAACGTTGGTCAATCGGGATGGTCGGCGGAACTGATGGTGCGTCAGTCTCGTTCGTGTCCGGATTTGACCGGAAGGCCAGCCTCACCTCAAACAAGTACTTTGAACATCTCAAACCTTTACTGCTAACGTGTCGGCCATGACCACCTCAGGAGCACCCCGGATGAACGGCCTGGGCTCGATGCCCGGCGCCGCCCGCCGGTGCTGCCTGCCGGGTGCTGTGGGCAGCCCGCGCCGCTGTCGCGCCATGAGCTGTATCGCCATGAGCTGTATCCAGGCGGCACGCCCCTGACCGGGGGCCGACCCTTTCCCGTCCGGCCCGCGCGCCGTGCCGCCTTCCCCGCGTCACCTCACCGTCAGCAACGCCCTCCCCCGGAGCCGCACCGTCATGTCCACAGCGCCCGAGGCGACCTCGTCGTCGCCGTCCGTGCTCGCCCGTCTGCGCAATTCAAAGCTCGGCAGGACCCCGTTCTGGGTCCAGATCGTCGCCGGCCTCGTGTTCGGCGTCGGCCTCGGCTACCTGGCCCGCGCGGCCGACATCTCCTGGCTGGCCACCACCCTGGAGACCATCGGCAGGATCTTCGTCCAGCTGCTGAAGCTGGCCGTCCCGCCGCTGGTCTTCACCGCGATCGTGGTCTCCGTCGCCAACCTGCGGAACGTCACCAACGCGGCCCGCCTGGCCGGCCGCACACTGCTCTGGTTCCTGATCACCTCGCTGATCGCCGTCGCGATCGGCCTGGGCCTCGGCCTGCTGACCAACCCGGGCGAGGGCACCAACCTCACGACCGAGGGCCTCAAGCCGCCGAAGTCCACCGGCACCTGGATCGACTTCCTCACCGGCATCTTCCCGACCAACATCGTCGACGCCTTCACCCAGGTGAACGTGCTCCAGATCGTCTTCCTGGCGGTCGTGGTCGGCGCGGCGATCATCAAGCTCGGGGCGAAGGCCGAGCCGGTCCTCAAGCTCAGCGAGTCCGTCCTGGAGCTGGTCCAGACCGCCCTCTGGTGGGTCATCCGGCTCTCCCCGCTCGGCACCCTCGGCCTGATCGGCAAGTCCGTCGCCAAGTACGGCTGGGACCTGCTGAAGCCCTTCGCCACCCTGACCGCCGACATCTACATCGGCTGCGCGCTGGTGCTGTTCGTCGTCTACTCCCTGCTGCTGAAGTTCGCCGGCGGCCTCAACCCGGTCAACTTCTTCAAGGGCGCCTGGCCCGCCATCCAGCTGGCCTTCGTCTCCCGCTCGTCGGTCGGCACCCTGCCGGTCACCCGGCGCGTCACCGAGCGCCTCGGCGTCCCGAGCGAGTACGCCTCCTTCGCCGTCCCGTTCGGCGCCACCACCAAGATGGACGGCTGCGCCGCGATCTACCCCTCGCTGGCCGCGATCTTCGTCGCCCAGGTCTACGGCATCGACCTCGGCATCAAGGACTACCTGCTGATCGCCTTCGTCTCGGTCATCGGCTCGGCCGCCACCGCGGGCCTCACCGGCGCGATCGTCATGCTGACCCTGACCCTCTCCACCCTGGGCCTGCCCCTGGAGGGCGTCGGCCTGCTGCTCGCCATCGACCCGATCCTCGACATGATGCGCACCGCGACCAACGTCGCCGGTCAGGCGGTCGTGTCGATCCTGGTCGCGGCCCGCGAGAAGACCCTCGACCTGGCCGCCTACAACAACCCGCACGGCGACCTCTACGAGGACGCCCCCGCGGCCGTCGTCCCGGCCCAGGCCACCAAGGAGGCCGTGGCCACCGCCTGATTCCGGCCACGTTCGGCCTCGCCCCCGCGTCGGTCCGCCCGACGCGGGGGCGAGGCCTTTCCACAGCCGGACGGGAACGGGCCTGATGCGCCGCAGGAGGCGGCCCGCGGCGGGCGCGCCGGCCGCCCGGCGTGGGCCGGCGCCGGCGCCCGTCTCAACCGGTCCGCCGGTCCTCCTCGGGGGCGAGGTACGCCCGCAGCCGTGCGAGGCGGCCGTCCGCCGTCGTCCAGTCCGCCGTGGAGGTGCCGGCGTAGCGCCACCGGGCGCGCTCGTAGAGTCGGACGGCCGCCGTCGCGCCCTCCTCGACCTCCAGGACGAGCCCGAGCCCGTGGGCTTCGGCGGCTTCGACCGCCGTGCCCAGCAGCTTCACGGCCACCCCGCGCCGCCGGGCCGCGGTGCCGACGAAGAGCCGGGCGACGGCCAGCAGGCGCTCCTCGGGGAGTCCCACGACGGCGGCCAGCTCCGGTCCGGCGCCGGTGAGGGCCATGTGTCCGAGGACCTCCGATCCGTCCACGGCCACCCAGGCACCGACCAGGTCCGCCGGGGTCAGCCAGCCCTCGGGATCGGCGGGCCAGTCCACCGGGTAGCGGTCCGCCTCCTGGACCGTGGCGAGGGCCTTGAGGCAGCCCTCCATGTCGTCATCGACCCGCCGGCGAATCATCACTCCGTCCATCCCGGGATCCTGGCACATCGGCAGGCCGCGCCGCGGGCATGCTGGGCGAGGAGAAGGGAGGACACCATGCGATGCCCGGAGTGCGGAGGCGAACTCGGCTCCCTGTGCGGGCCCTTGCGCCGCCGGCCCGACGTGATCTGGCTGCGCTGCCTCGCCTGCGACTGGATCGGCCGCCGCCGGAACAGCGCCGACCCCGAGCTGAGGGCCCTGCACCGCTACGAGGGACGCGACGCGCTCTGCTCGTGGTGCGGCGACGACAACTACGTGTACGAGGAGGCCGACGCGCCCGCCGAGAGATTCGGCCGACCGGGGCGCTGGGTCACCGACTTCTGCCTCGACTGCGGCCGGGCGGGCAGCTGGTTCCGGGAGGAGAAGGCCCCTGCCTGAGCGGTGGGGCCAGGGCTGTCCGGGCTCATGGTGCGAACGTGGGTGACGTGCCGGTGCGGTGGCCGGTGGCCGGACGGGAGTGTCGGTCTGGTGATGCCGCTGACCGCGCTGGTCCACGGCGGGTCGGCGCTCGCCGTGGGCGCGCTGATGGCGATCAACCTGCTCTTCGCGGCCTTCGGCACGGCCAACAACGTGACGATGCTGACCGTTCGCCAGTCGGTCACCCCGGGCGGGGGCCAGGGGCGGGTGGCGGCGACCAACCGCTTCGTCACGATGGGGGTGGCCCCGCTGGGCGCGCTGCTCGGCGGCCGGCTGGGGGCTGGGCTCGGGCTGCGCGGCACGGTGCTGGTGACGGAGCTGGGCCTCTGCCTGGCGCTGGTACCGCTCGGTCGCTCTCGCCGGCCCGGATCGGGGGCGAGTTGCCGGCCGCCCCGTAGGAAGGCCGGGAGCAGGGGCAGGGGGCCGGAGCAATGGTGGGGACCCGGAGCGGTGGTGGGGACCCGGAGCAGAGGCCGGGGGATCCGGGGCAAAAGGCAGGGGGCCCGACGACGATGGGCGGGCCCCCTTGGGTACTTCTCTTGTGCTCATGGTGACGGCCGCAGGGCCGCCGGCGGACCCGAGGGGTCCCGAGCGATCAGGTCATCAGAGGATGATCAGATAGCGGTGACGTTCTCCGCCTGCGGGCCCTTCGGACCCTGGGTGACGTCGAAGCTGACCGCCTGGTTCTCCTCCAGCGAGCGGAAACCGTTCGCGTTGATGGCGGAGTAGTGGACGAAGACGTCGGGGCCGCCGCCCTCCTGGGCGATGAAGCCGAAGCCCTTCTCAGCGTTGAACCACTTGACGGTTCCCTGAGCCATGCCGTTCTCCTTGCGAGGGACGTGTTGGGGGCCACACCGTGTGGCACCCGGTCCGCTGCGCTGATCGCCCTGCCTCCGGACGGGTCCGGAGTTTTTCGATATTGCTGAAAAACTACAAAAAGCCTGCGGTTACATGCTCCGCAGGCTTCAAGTACTGCAAGGGGAATCAAACTGCAACTGACAGCAACGCTAGCATGCGTGCGCTGTCACGACCAGGGGTGACTTACGAGCCGGATCGGGCGTGTCGTAAGGCCGGTGCGAGCCTTCCGGAGCGGCAGGCGTACGGTGCGGGGGAGGCGCACGAACAGCAAGGGAGCGGCGCAGTGGCGGTACCGGATGCGGAAACGCAGGAGCCCCGGGAGAACACCCCGGTCAGGCCGCGGGTCGGGCATATTCAGTTCCTGAACTGCGTCCCTCTCTACTGGGGCCTGGCCAGAACGGGCAATCTGCTCGATCTGGATCTCACCAAGGACACCCCGGAGAAGCTGAGCGACCAACTGGTCGACGGCTCGCTGGACATCGGTCCGATCACCTGCGTGGAGTACCTGCGGCACGCGGACGAACTGCTCGTCCTGCCCGACATCGCGGTCGGCAGCGACGGCCCGGTGATGTCCTGCGTGATCGTCAGCAAGCTGCCGCTGGCCGAGCTGGACGGCCGCAAGGTCGCCCTCGGCTCCACCAGCCGGACCTCGGTGCGGCTGGCCCGGTTGCTGCTGGAGGAGCGCGAGGGGGTGCAGCCGGAGTACTTCAGCTGCCCACCCGACCTGGACGCGATGCTCGCCGAGGCCGACGCCGCCGTCCTGATCGGCGACCCGGCGCTCCGCGCCTACCTGGGCCAGGCGGCCGCGCAGGGTCTCACGGTGCACGACCTCGGCGAGATGTGGAAGGAGTGGACCGGCCTGCCCTTCGTCTTCGCCGTCTGGGCCGCCCGCCGCGAATTCGCCGAGCGCAGCCCCGAGCTGACGGCGGCGGTCCACCGGGCCTTCCTGGAGTCCCGCGACCTCTCGCTGGTGGAGGCCCGCGAGGTGGCGGAGCACGCGGCCCGCTGGGAGGCGTTCGACGCCGGGGTGCTGGAGCGCTACTTCAGCAAGGCACTCGACTTCTCGCTCGGCGAGCGGCAGCTGGCCGGCATGGCCGAGTTCGCCCGCCGGGTCGCCCGCGACAGCGGCTTCGCGCCGGACGTCGCGGTCCGCCTGCTGGAGTCGGTGCCCGCGGTCGTCTGACCGCAGAGCCGGTGGTGGGTCGCCCGCCGCCCGCCGACCGCCGCCCGCCGACCGAAGTAGAGGAAGTAGAGGAAGTAGAGGAAGGGGTACGACCTGTGCCCCTTCCTGCTCTCGTGGCCCGGTAGCGTCTGCACGCGAGATCCGTGACAGCGGCGGCCGGCGGTGGCTGCTGGCCGGCGGCCGGTGGCGAGGCCGGGCGGCCGGGCGGGCGAGGGGAGCGTGCGGGATGCAGGCACTGGGGGCGGACGATCCGCGCCAGGTGGGCGGGTACCGGCTGCTGCGCCGGCTCGGCGCGGGCGGGATGGGCCGGGTCTACCTCGGGCGGACGGCCGGCGGGCGCACGGTTGCCGTCAAGCTGGTCCGCGGCGAGCTGGCCGAGGACGCCGAGTTCCGCGCGCGCTTCCGTCAGGAGGTCGCCGCGGCCCGGCGGGTCGGCGGCTCCTGGACGGCGCCCGTGCTGGACGCCGACACCGAGGGCGAACACCCCTGGGTGGCCACCGGCTACGTGGCCGGGCCCGCGCTCGGCGCCGCCGTACGGGAGTTCGGGCCGCTGCCCGAGTCGGCAGTGCGGACCATGGGCGTCGGCCTGGCAGAGGCGCTCACCCATGTGCACGGGCTCGGCCTGGTCCACCGGGACGTCAAGCCCTCCAATGTGCTGCTGACGCTGGACGGGCCGCGGCTGATCGACTTCGGCATCGCCCGCGCCCTGGACGCGACCAGCGGGTTCACCCAGTCCGGGTACGTGGTCGGCTCGCCCGGCTTCATGTCCCCGGAGCAAGCCAACGGGCAGCCCGCCGGGCCGGCCAGCGACGTCTTCTCGCTCGGCGCGGTGCTCGCCTTCGCGGCCACCGGAACCCAGCCGTTCGGGGAGGGCGTGAGCGTCGCGGTCCTGCTCTACCGGGTGCTGCACGAGGAGCCGGAGCTCTCCGGGCTGGACGGGCCGCTGCGGGCGGTCGTGCTCGACTGCCTGGCCAAGGACCCGGCCGCCCGTCCGACACCCGATCAGCTGCGGAGCCGGCTGGACGCCGACGGCACCGCCACCGTCCGGCTCGGCAGGGGCGGCTGGCTGCCGCCCGCGCTGGCGGCGGAGGTGGGGCGCGGCGCCGTCCGGCTGCTGGACCTGGAGGGGGAGCCGGATCCCGCGGCCGGGCCGGGGCCGGCGGGTGCTCCGGGGCCGGTGGACGCGCCTGGGCCCGCGGACGTGCCCGGGTCGGCGGGTGTTCCGGTGGACGGATTGCCGCTGCGGACCCCCACGATCGGCGGGGGCACGCCGGTCGAGGCGCCGCCGGAGCGGACGCCGATGGCCGGCGCCGGTGTACCGACCGGAGCCGGGGCGAGACCGACCTGGGCACCGGGGACCTCACCCGGGCGGCAGCTGGCCCGGGAACAGGAGCGGCGGATGCGGTGGCCGGTCGCGATCGCCGGAGTGACCGCGGTCGTACTGGCGCTGGTGGCCGTCAAGCTCGGGCTCTTCAGCCGGCAGGGGAGCGCGGACCCGGAGATCACGGACACCACCGCCGGCACCTCTGCGCCGGCCGGCGCGACCGGCGTCACCCAGCCGCCGCCCACGGCCTCGACGGGTACGGTCTCGACGGGTACGCCCGCCACCTCCTCATCCGCCTCCTCCGGGCCCGCGACCACCCCGTCCGCCGGTCCCGGTGTCGTGCCGGCACGCTTCCTCGGTACCTGGAGCGGGGAGATGACCACCGAGAAGGGCCTCCCCGCCGGCACCACCACGCTGGTGATCGGTCAGGCCGCGGTCGGGCAGGAGAACACCACCAGCCGCAACGCCACCAGCGGCCCGCTCTCCATCGCCTGCGAAGGCGCCTGGAGGCTCGACTCCGCGTCGCCGGAGAAACTGGTGTTCACGTCCCGGCTGGTCCGCTCCTCGTTCCCCGGCGCCTGCACCGGCGGTTCCAACGCGGAGACGCTCACCCTGCAGCAGGACGGCACCGTCCGCTTCACCTCCGCCGACCCGCCGGCCGGGAACCCGTCCGGGACCATGCGGAGAGCGGGCTGACACGGCGGCCGCAATGCCCTGGCGTAGGCTGGTTCGGCCGTATCCGGAAGCCTCCGGAAGCACCGGAACATGCAGCAGTACCCGAGAGAGAGAAGGCCGCCAGGTGTCCGAGCTCGCAGCGACCACCCTCGATGCGCCCAGCACCGACCTGCAGGCCGTGCTCGACCGGGCCGCCGGTGGTGGCCGGATCACGCCGGAGGAGGCGTTGGAGCTGTACCGCTCGGCGCCGTTGCACGCGCTGGG
>NZ_JBVHHB010000031.1:0-124812 GCF_055561295.1 Kitasatospora sp. NPDC022785
GAGTTCGAGAAGGCCGGTGCCGCGCCGGACCCGTCGACCGCGGACAACGACGAGTTCCGGATCATCCTGGAGCTGCTGAACCGCACCCTGGTCGAGACGCCGAACAAGTGGACCGAGGTCGCCGCCACGATCAAGGGCGTGACCGAGGAGACCACCACCGGTGTCCACCGCCTGTACGAGATGCACCGTGACGGCAACCTGCTGTTCCCGGCGATCAACGTCAACGACTCGGTGACCAAGTCGAAGTTCGACAACAAGTACGGCTGCCGGCACTCGCTGATCGACGGCATCAACCGGGCCACCGACGTGCTGATCGGCGGCAAGGTCGCCGTCGTCGCCGGCTACGGCGACGTGGGCAAGGGCTGCGCCGAGTCGCTGCGCGGCCAGGGCGCGCGGGTCATCGTGACCGAGATCGACCCGATCTGCGCGCTGCAGGCGGCGATGGACGGTTACCAGGTCGCGACGCTGGAGGATGTCGTCGAGTCGGCGGACATCTTCATCACGACGACCGGTAACAAGGACATCATCATGGCCTCGCACATGGCCCGGATGAAGCACCAGGCGATCGTCGGCAACATCGGTCACTTCGACAACGAGATCGACATGGCGGGCCTGGCCCAGCTGCCGGGTGTCGTGAAGACCGAGGTCAAGCCGCAGGTCCACGAGTGGCGCAAGGCGGATGGCAAGACGATCATCATCCTCTCCGAGGGCCGTCTGCTGAACCTGGGCAACGCGACCGGCCACCCGTCGTTCGTGATGTCCAACTCCTTCGCCAACCAGACGATCGCGCAGATCGAGCTGTTCACGAAGACCGAGCAGTACCCGATCGGCGTTTACGTGCTGCCGAAGCACCTGGACGAGAAGGTCGCCCGTCTGCACCTGGACGCGCTGGGCGTGAAGCTGACCACCCTGACCAAGGACCAGGCCGACTACATCGGCGTTCCGGTCGAGGGCCCGTACAAGGCGGACCAGTACCGCTACTGACGGACCGACACGGAAGGAGGGTGCACCCATGACGTCACCGACCACGGTACGCCCGGCGGCCGCGCCGGCCGGGCCTGCCGAGCGCACGCTGTTCGGCAGGCCGCGCTGGTTCGTCACGCTGTTCGCCACGGACATGTGGGAGCGGTTCAGCTTCTTCGGGATGCTGGCCATCCTGTTCCTGTTCGCCTCCGCGCCGGCCGCCGAGGGCGGGCTCGGCCTCTCGAACGCCGACGCGAGCATGCTGTTCGGCGTCTACATGGCCGCCACCTTCCTCGCCTCCCTGCCGGGGGGTTGGCTCGGCGACCGGCTGTTCGGCAGCTACCGGGCGACGCTCTACGGTGCGGTGGTGATCGCGGCCGGGCACGTCATGATGGCGCTGCCGACGGTGCCGACCGTCTACCTCGGGATGCTGGCGATCGCCGCCGGCACCGGCCTGCTCAAGCCGAACATGGCGAGCCTGCTGAGCGCGTTCTACCCGCGGGGCGCGACCGCGGAGCGGGACGCCGGGTTCGCGGTCTTCTACACCTCGATCCAGGGCAGCGCGTTGCTGGCGCCCCTGGTGGTCGGGAGCGTGGGGGAGGGGGTCAACTGGCACCTCGGGTTCGGTCTGGCGGCCGTCGGCATGGGGTTCGGCATCTGGCAGTACCTGCGCGGATCGGCCTCGTTCGGCGACACCGGGCGCCGGCCGGAGCGGCCGGCCACGGTGGCCGAGCGGCGCAGGGCCGGCCGGGTGGCGGGCTGGGCGGTCGCCGTGGTGACGGCCGTCTTCGCGGCCGACGCGCTGGCCGGCACCTTCAGGATCCGGCACGCGCTGGTCCTGGTGGCGGTGCTGAGCCTGGCGGTGCCGGTCGGCTGCTTCCGGCAGTTGCTGCGCCACCCGGAGATCTCCGCCGTCGACCGGGGCCGGATCCGCGCGTACGCCTGGCTGTTCGTGGCGTCGGCGTTGTTCTGGGGCCTGCACGTGCAGGGCGGCTCGCTGCTGAGCATGTTCGCCCGCGACTCCACCGACCGGGAGGTGCTGGGGATCCGGCTGCCCGCCAGCTGGTTCCAGTCGGCGACCCCGCTGGCGATCGTCCTGGCGGCGCCGCTGTTCGCCTGGATCTGGGTGCGGTTCGGCGAACGGATCAGCGCCACCGCGAAGTTCGCCGTCGGCATGGCGCTGACCGGTGGCTCCCTGCTGCTGATGGCGCTGGCCGCCCACCGGGCCGAGGACGGGGTGAAGGTCTCGCCGCTCTGGCTGGTCGCCACCTACCTGCTGATGGGGGCGGGGGAGGCCGCGCTGGCCCCGGTCGGGATGAGCGTCACCACGGCGGTGGCGCCGGCCGCGTTCATGAGCCAGTTGGTGGGCGTGTTCTGGCTCTCCGCCGCGCTCGGCTCCGGGGTCGGCGGCAACGCGCTCAAGGCGGCCGGCGGGAACGTGCCGGGGCCGGGACTCTTCCTCGCCCTCGGCGGTGCGGCGGTGGCGGTGGCCGCGGGCCTGCTGCTGGTCGCCCGGCCGCTGACCCGCCGACTGGGCGTCTGAGCGGTACCGGACCCGGCCGGCGGGGCGGCGCCGGCCCGCCGGCCGGGTCGAGGTACCGCGCCGGCCGGGTCGAGGTACCGCACTGCCGGCCCCCGCTGTGGACGGCGGAGGCCGGCAGCGCGGGCGCCGGATGCGTCGCGACCGGCCTCTTGTCGCGTGGGCTACCGGTCGGTAATCCTTGCTGACATCGCGTCCAGCAGAGGAGCCCCATGCCCGCCGACATCACCTTCCCGCTGCCCGACCCGCACGGACCGGGAGCGGTGACCGTCCGCTACCGGCGGCTCGGCGCCGGCAGCCCGCTCCTGCTGCTGCACGGCATCGGCCACCACTGGCAGGCCTGGGAGCCGGTGCTGCCCGCGCTCGCCGAGCGGCACGAGGTGATCGCCGTCGACCTGCCGGGGTTCGGCGCCTCGCCCGCCCTGCCGCCCGGCGTGCCGTACGGGGTGGAGGCGGTGGTCCCGGTGCTCGGCGGGCTCTGCGAGGCGCTCGGCATCGAGCGGCCGCACGTCGCCGGGAACTCGCTCGGCGGCCTGCTGGCGCTCGGGCTCGGCCGGGCCGGGCTGGCCCGCTCGGTGACGGCGCTGGCACCGGCCGGCTTCTGGACGGAGGCCGAGCGCCGCTACGCCTACACCGTGCTCGGCGGGATGCGGGCCGGCGCGCGCGTGCTGCCGCAGCCGGTGGTCGAACGGCTCGCCCGCTCCAGGGCCGGCCGGGCGCTGCTCGTCTCCACCATCTACGCCCGCCCCGGCCGCCGGGACGCCGCCGCCGCGGCCGCCGAGACCGGGGCGCTGCGCGGGGCGACCGGCTTCGAGCCCACCCTGGCGGCCGGCCGCGGGCTGCGCTTCACCGGGGACCTCTCCGCCCTCCCGGTCACCGTCGCCTGGGGCACCCGGGACCGCATCCTGCTGCGCCGTCAGGGCGTCCGCGCCCTGCACGAGCTCGCGGACGCCCGGCTGGTCCGGCTGCCGGGCTGCGGGCACGTGCCGATGAGCGACGACCCGGAGTTGGTGGCCCGGGTGATCGTGGACACCTGCGCGCGGGTGGAGGAGGGGGCCGGGCGGGTCAGTCCGTCAGCGTGATCCGGATGCCGATCGTGCCGCGCTCGCCGCGCCGCAGCCGGCTGCCGAGCAGGGTGAGGACGCCCAGCAGGCCGTACTTCTGCCGCAGCAGCGTCCGGTAGGCGGCGGTCCGCTCCGGCCCGAGGATCTCGGCGGTGGCCGGGTACGGCTCGCCGGTCGGCCGGCCCTTGACGTCGCAGGGGCCCACCAGGACGTCGGCGCGGTTGCGGATCCGCTTGACCTTCCAGGAGTCCGTGACGGTCCAGACGCCCAGCGCGTCGCCGTCGCGGACCACCCAGACCGGGGTGGGCACGCCGGTGCCGTCCTTCTTGTAGGTGGTCACCAGCAGGTAGCTGCCGGAGGAGAGGCGGACGAGGCGTTCCAGCCGCTCCTGCGAGGCGGGGCCGGGAGTCGCGGGGTCGGGCGGCACGTCGTTCATGACGGGAAGTCTAGGGTCTGTCGGCGCCGGCCTCGTCCGCGCGACGGGCGGCGACCCGGTGCGGCCCCCGTCTCCCGGGCCCGGGCCGGCGGCGCCGGCAGCGGCCATCGGCGGCCCTCGGCGTGCGCGACGGGGCGCAGGCTGGGCAGCGGTGGGTCAGGGCGCCGTTGTGCAGGGTCAGGCGGTAGCGCCGCTCCTCTCGGTCAGCACCAGGTCGATCGTCAGATCCTCTGCCAGGCCCGCGGGCCGTCGACGCGGATCGCGAGGGAGTCGAGCAACACCGCCGGAACTGCACCGGCGGGCCCTCGTCACGGCTCGAACCCGCGCAGCACCCGAGGGATCGCGCACGTCCCGGCCGTTCGGGCGACGCCGCCCGGTCCTCGCACCCCCGGCGGTCACCGCCCCGTCGCCTGCCCGGTCGCTGCTCCCGGCGGTCACCGCGAGCGGGTGCCCCGCCGCCGCGCCGTCAGCACCACGGCCCGGACGGAGCGGACGAACCGTCGTCGGCCGCGCCCGCCCACCGCCGTCGCGCCGCCCAGCGCGGTGGCCCCGGCGCGGGGGAATGCGAGCGGCACCGGCACGGCCTCGGCGGCCACCGGGTGGAGGCGGCGCCGGCCGCGTGCCCGGCCCGCCGCCCAGAGCGCCAGCGCCCCGCACAGTGCGACGGCCGTCCAGCCGGCCGGGCCCAGCGCGTGATGGGCCCGATGGATCGCCTGCGGCAGCCCGCCCGAGGCCGGGGCCCCGGTGGCGGGGGCGGAGGCGCCCGCCTCCTCCTCCACCAGGTGCCCGACCGGCTCGACCTTGCCCGCCGCCGCGAAACCCCAGTCCAGCAGGCTCGCCGCCTCGTCGTACACCTTGGCCTGCGACTCCGGGTGCATCACCGTCACCAGCAGCGTGCGGCCGCCGCGTTCGGCGGCTCCGGTGAAGGTGGCCCCGGCACCCGTGGTGTAACCGTTCTTCACCCCGATCAGCCCGGGGTACTTGCCGAGCAGCCGGTCGGTGTTGGCGATGTCGAAGGCCGTGCGCTGCCCCGTCGTCTTGTCGACCCCGCCCGGGAAGCGGGCCGTACGGGTGGAGCAGTAGGCGCGGAAGTCCTTGTTGCGCAGCCCGGTCCGGGCGAACAGCGTCAGGTCGTAGGCCGAGGAGACCTGTCCGTCCTGGTCGTAGCCGTCGGGGGAGACGACGCGGGTGTCCCGGGCCTGCAGGGACTGCGCGCGGGCCTGCATCTGGGCCACGGTCTGCGCCAGCCCGCCGTTCATGTGCGCGAGGACGTGCACCGCGTCGTTGCCGGAGGCGAGGAAGACGCCCCGCCAGAGGTCCTCCACCCGGTACGGCAGGTTCTCCTTGATGCCGACCAGGCTGCTGCCCGCTCCCAGGCTGGCCAGCTCGGCCGGCTCCACCTTGTGCTCCAGCGAACGGTCGAACTTGGGCAGCACGGTGTCCGCGAACAGCATCTTCAGCGTGCTGGCCGGCGGCAGCGGCATGTGCGCGTTGCGCGCCGCCAGGATCTCCCCCGTGGCCGCGTCCGCCACCAGCCAGGAGCGCCCCGTCAGCTCCGCCGGCAGCGCGGGTGCCCCGGCCAGCGGCGCCACCTGGACGGCGGGCCGGCCCAGCCGCTCGCCGCCGACCACGGACGCCGCGTCCTGCGCGGCGGCGGCCGGCGCCGTGACCGCGAGGACCAGCACGGCGACGGCACAGGCCGCCGCCGGCCTTCTGACGTGGCGTGACCTCCGCTGCACCGGGCCCCGCTGCGCCGGCGCCGGCCGCACGGACGCCCGCCGCGCGCTCGTCGGCTGCGAGTTCGTCCGCCGCGCGTTCGTCGGCTGTCCGTTCGTCGGCTGTCCGGAGCTCTGCCGCACTGACCTTGGCTGCACACGGCGAACGTACCCGCGTCGCCGCCGGGCCGCCGCGCCCGCTGCTCCGTCCGGGCCTCTCGCCGGGCTGCCGTCCCGCGCGGGGTAGCCGGTACGGTTCCGGGCATGTTCCTCCACCGTGTCTAGGCGGCCCGCCGCGACCGCGCCCCGACACCTGGCGCGGCGCCCCGGTGTCCCCGCACGCCCGCGGGCACGGCCGTGCTGCCGGTCCCGCCCCCACCGAGGAACGATCCGTTGCCCCCCTTGACCCCGTCCTATCGCGCTGTCCTGCGTACCCCGCACGCCCGACGCACCTTCGCCGCCGCGCTGCTCGGCCGGCTCTCGTAGGGCATGGCCCCGCTCGCCCTGCTTCTGTCCGTCCGGGACGCCACCGGCTCCTACCCGGTGGCCGGCACGGCGATCGCCCTGTTCGGGCTGACCAGCGTCCTGCTCTCTCCGGCCCGCGCCGCCCTGGTCGACCGGTGCGGGCCCCGGCGCGCGTTGCCGCCACTGGCCACGGCGTACGCCGGGCTGCTCGCCCTGACGGCCGCCGCCACCTGGCGGCCGGGCGCGCCGCCGCTGCTGATCGGCGCCCTGGTGGTGGCCGCCGGCGCCTGCACCCCGCCGCTCGGGCCTGTGATGCGCACCCTCTGGCGCCGGCTGCTGCCCGACCGGGCGCTGCTCCAGCGTGCCTACAGCCTGGACACCGTCGCCGAGGAACTGCTCTACGTCAGCGGCCCGCTCCTGGTCGGGCTGCTGCTCGCGGTGGCCGGGCCGGCGGGGCCGGCCACCGGGGTCGCGGCGGGCGCCGCGTCACCCGTTGCCGACAGCCGCGTGCACCCACCGCGATCTGCCGCCTGAGCCGGGCCACGATGGGTGGAGCCTGGCCGGGCGGGTGGGAGCTACTGGAGACGTGTCGCAGTCCGGATGAGGTCGGCGACGGCTCTGGACCGGCTGTGCGGTGGCCAGGCGATCACGGTGGTGACTGTCGGCGCGTCCAGCACGGGCACGGCGGCGAGGTCACCGTGCAGTTGGGCTCGGTACGACTCCGGTGAGACCGCACACGCACGGCCGAGCGCGACGAGCTGCAACAACTGCGCATGGTCGCGGACCTGCGGGCCGGGGCCGGGCGGGTAGGTGCCGTCGGGGTCGGGCCAGCGTGGGAGGGGCAGGCCAGGCAGCCCGGTGATGTCGGCCATGTGCACATGGGTCCGGGCGGTGAGCGGATGCCCGGCCGGCAGGACCACAACCTGACTCTCCGTGCTGAGCTCTTCGGTGTGGAATCCGGCCGCCGAGTCGAACGGCCGGTGCAGCAGCGCCACGTCGGCCCGGCCCTCGCGCAGGAGTCGTTCCTGCTCGGCCGGACCGCACAGGATGACGTCGACGGGGACCGCGCCGGGTTCGGCGGCGTACGCGTCGAGCAGCCTCGCCAGCAGTTCCCTGGACGCGCTGGCCTTCGTGACCAGGACCAGGCCGGGGCGGCCGGTCACGGAAAGGGCGGCGCGGCGGGTCCGACGCTCGGCGGCCTCGACCGCGTCGAGAGCCGCCCGGCCCTCGACCAACAGCACCGAGCCGGCTTCGGTCAGCGTGACAGTGCGACTGGTCCGATCCAACAGCACTGCCCCGAGCCGGCGTTCGAGCCGCTGGATCGCCCGTGACAACGGTGGCTGCGCGATCCCGAGCCGCTGCGCGGCACGCCCGAAGTGCAGCTCTTCGGCGACAGCGACGAAATACCGCAGTTCCCGGGTCTCCATCCGGCCACACTATCCCGGATCGATACCCTGACGGTATCGTTGCGCACTCGATCGGTCTTGGACCTCAGCCGAGGCCCGAAGGCACCATCGTCCCTATGACTGAACGGACGATCGCGCTGGTCACCGGCGCGAACAAGGGAATCGGCTACGAGATCGCCGCAGGCCTGGGCGCCCTCGGCTGGAGCGTCGGCGTCGGCGCCCGCGACGACCAGCGCCGAAGCGCCGCGGTGGAGAAACTGCGCGCCGCCGGCATCGACGCGTTCGCCGTACCGCTGGACGTGACCGACGACGCGAGCGCGACCGCCGCCGCACGGCTGATCGACGAACAGGCCGGACGCCTCGACGTGCTCGTCAACAACGCCGCCATCGCAGGCGCCATGCCGCAGGAGCCCACCCGGATCGACCTCGCCACCATCCACACGGTCGTGGACACCAACGTGATCGGCGTCATCCGCGTCACCAACGCGATGCTGCCGCTACTGCGCCGCTCCGCCGCACCACGGATCGTGAACATGTCCAGCAGCGTCGGCTCCCTCACCCGGCAGTCAGGACCTGCCGCCGAGCAGACGACAGGTCCGGTGTCTGCGGCGTACGTGCCGTCGAAGACGTTCCTGAACGCCGTCACCCTCCAATACGCCCGGGAGCTGAGCGGCACGAACATCCTGATCAACACCGGCTGCCCCGGCTACGTCGCCACCGACCTCAACGGCTTCCGCGGCGTGCGCACCCCCGAACAGGGCGCGGCGATCGCCATCAAACTCGCGACCCTGCCCGACGACGGCCCCACCGGACAGTTCTTCGACGACGCCGGCGTAGTGCCCTGGTGATGTGCACGGCGGCCATCACCCGCCAGGCTCATGCCGCTGCGCCCACGCATCTCGAACAGATCCGTGGTGGCCGTCCCTGCCAACGCTTCGGTGCCCGGGGCAGCGCCCCGCACCGCTACCGGTTCAACAATCGTGACCCGGGGATCCGAATCGTAAGACCTCACTGCTGTTCACCAATCCTCCGACCTGCCGAATCTCCATGCGCTCGGTGACAACTGGACCGAAAACTCGGAGCGGGTGGCAGCAAGGTCGACCATCTGGTGACAAGTGGCGCGACCGCTGAGCCACCGAAGCCCAGGTCGGCCCGCAGAATTGGTGACCCCCGTCGTGGCACGTCACAGAAGGGCTCGCTGGCACGCAGGACATGAAGCGATCCTGGCTCATGGGCCCCTGTCGCGAGGATGCTCACCCCACGGTCCGTCCGAGCCGCCACCGACCGGCGCTCAGGCCGGGGGCAGGGGCGGCGGATTGTCGAGGAGGAGGTCGTGGCCGACGTCGGTGAGGGTGTGGCGGACCTGCTTGCCCTCGCGGCGGGTGGCGATCAGGCCGGCCGTGCGCAGGGCGACGACATGGGCGGAGGCGGAGGGCGGGGCGACGCCGAGCCGCTGGGCGAGCTCGGTGGTGGAGCAGGCGCTGCCGGCGATGGCGCGCAGGACGCGGGCGCGGGCGGGGCCGAGCACAGCAGGGAGGCCGTCGGCGGCCGTTGTCCGGGCCGCAGGCTCGGCGGTCGGGGCGGCGATCGGGTGCAGCAGCAGGCTCTGGCGGTCCGGCCCGGCCAGCAGGCCGATGCTCCGCTGGACGAAGTAGTTGGGCCGCAGTTCCAGGCCCCGGCCGCCGAGCTCGAAGGAGCCCTCCAGTTCGCCGAGGGTGCACTCCAGCACTCCCTCGTCCCGCCAGACGGCCTTCGGGTGGAGCGAGTCGAGCATTTCGCCGATCCCGGAGCGGGCGGCGGTGCGGGCCCGGACGGCGATGTCGGCCTCCAGTGCGCGGCGGATGTCGGGCCAGTCCGGTGCGAGGCAGGACCGGAACAGCGCCCAGGCACCGTCGCTGACCTCGCGCAGGCCCCGGCTGCCGTCCTCACGCAACCGGGCCAGGGCGGCCGGGACTTCCGGGCCGCTGCCGAACATCGCGACACCCTCCTCCACGGCCTGCTGCGGGACGGAGAGGAGCGCGTCGAGCTCGTCGGTCAATTGCCGGCGGACGGCGTCGAGGTCCGCCACCATGAAGTCGGGGACGCCGACCGGGCTCGCGTTGACCACCTCGAGGAAGCGCACGGCCCGGTGGGGCACGTGGCGGCGGACGTCCCGCCACCAGCGCTCGCTGCGCGACCCGCTGCCCTGGTGAACGCCCAGCCGGGCCGAGCCGGCCATCAGATGGTCGAGCGGGGATATGACGAACCGAGTCCTCGCGAGGTCCGCGACCCCGAACCTCAGTGCGATCACGAACCTTCCTCCGGTTCCCCGCAGCCGTCCTGACCTGCCGCGTTGTCGACTATTAGGCCCAGAGGCTAATGCATGGCCGTCCGGCCGTCCCCGTTGGCATGCTCTCTCTCGTCGGCGCGACCTGGGCCCGCTCCGGCCCCCACCACGAGGGGAGTGGGGGCCGGAGTACGATCCTCGACCGGGCCTTCGTTGGACCGAACGCCCGGCGTCGCCCGGCGAACCGTGCCCGACCAGTGCCCGAGTGGCTTTCGCTCAGTGCGCGTGCCCCGTGGCCCGAGGACGAGGTGGAGCCGGTCAAGTACTGGATCTCCAGCCTGCCCGCCGACATCCCCGCCAGGAGCTGGTCCGACTCGCGAAGTCACGCCGGCGGATCGAACACGACTACCGCGAGCCGAAGACCCGCCTGGGCCCGGACCACTTCGAGGGCCGCTCCTACATCGGCTGGCACCGCCACGTCACCCTCGTCAGCGCCGCCCGCCCGTTCCTCACCGAACAGCGCTCGGCCCCACAAGCCCAGGCCAGGGCCTGACCTCCCACCAGACCCTGGGCCTCCTCCCACACCTCATCGCCACCTGGACCGGCCACTGCTCCACCTGCCGACAATCCACCCCATGGCAGACCTACGGCACCACCTGGCAGAGCACTACTAAGTGCTCTGACCGGCAACGTTCACCGGCTTGCGATGGATGAATGGAGAGTCCGGGGGACGGAACCGATGCCGGGACTACCGCCCCGAGTGAGCGCGCTGTGCGGTGAGCACGGGCTGGTAGTACCCGCTGGAGGCCGGACTGTGCCAGGTGATGCCGGTGAAGCCGGCTTCGGCCACGAACCCGGTCAACTGCGAGCGTGTCAGCGCCCAGTAGGTGCTCCGGCGGACTCGGACGTTCCAGGTGCTCCCTGCGGGGGTGAGCTGGAAGTGCTCCAGGTCGTAGCGCTCGCCGTCCTCGTGCCAGTGCCACAGCTGGAAGGTGATCACCTGGCCGTCGCGCGTGTCCGAGACCTGGGGAGGGGTCGCGGTGGGCCTGGTCCGGCGCGCCTCGTCATAGCCCCGGACGGTGAGCACCAACAGTCCGTCGTCTCGGAGCACGCGTCTCATGCCGAGGAGCGCTGTCCGGACATCTTGCGTGGAGAGCAGGTGCGGGAGTGAGTTGTCCGCGCAGAGGACGACGTCGAAGGCCCCGTCCTTGAAGGGCAGTTCGCGCATGTCGGCTGCGGCGGCAGGAAGCCGGCTGCCTCGGGCCGCCGCCTCGGCGACGGCGCGCGCGGCGGCGACCGGGCTCAGGTCGCTGCCGACGACCTGGTGCCCGGCCAAGGCCAGCCCGATCGCCTGGGTGCCGATCCCGCACGAGCAGTCCAGGACGGCATGCGGCCCCGCTCCGAGGCACCGGCTGACAAGACCGTCCAGTACCTCGGACTGGTACGCCATGCTGGCGTCCCAGTCCCGGAACATCAGGTGGTAGTCGTGGGCCAAGTCGTCGTAGAAATCCCGCACGGAGAGCTCGGACATGTACCCCACCGTAGTGCGTGGCGGCCAGAGGGATCGGCAGTTCGGGCTGCGGCTGCCTGACTTCGGTTCTTCATCGGCGAGGGTGAGCATGCGGTCACGGCAGAGTCAGCAGCCTGGTCCGACCGGCGCAGACGATGTCAGGGCGAGCGCGGCGATCCGCAGCTCGGAAGCCCACGCCCGCTGGTCAAGCCTCACGGTGTACTCAAGGCAGCACACGCATTGCGGTATCAGCCGCACAAACGATCGCTCCTCTGCAGTTTCGACTTCCGTCTCCCACCAGTCGTCCGTCGCCAGGTCGGCGGGAGCGATTTCTCCATCGACGAGTCTCGCCGCCAGCCGGCGCAGAGCGTGGCGCCGTGCCAGACCAGGATCGGGCAACGCCATCGCGCACTCGGAGAGTGCTTGCTCGAACGCGTTGCGGACGTCGTGAGGATCTGCGTTGCGCGGCCAACCGGCGAGCTCGCACAGCGTCGGGGTGTCCAGACCGGCCGCGAGTGCCTCGGCAGCGATCATCGGCAGGTCATCCGGGCGGATCTCGCCTGCCTGATAACGGCACGCCGCCTCACCCAGAGTCGTGAAGCCGCTCTGCGTCGGGGCTTCCGGTTCCGGTGTCGTTCCTGCTGATCTCATGACTCCTACGATGCCAGCACCGTTTCCAAGGGGGCTGCCCAGGGGCCGGTCCACTCGACGCTCACCCGGGTGTTCGCCTGAACTCGTAGGCCGACGCCGCGAAGACACGACAGCCCATTCTTGAGGGCCCGCTGAGAACTCTTCAGTCTGCCTGAACCTGCGGCAATCGGTTCGATGTCGCCGACATCCACCCGCTGCCTGTCTCGCGAGCGCCGACCCGGTGAACCTTCTCGGTCGGAGCAACTAGCCGGCGACGGCCGCCTCCACGCCGTTCAGCAGGACGGCGAGGCCGGTGCGGAACGCCTCCCGGGTCTGGGCCTCCAAGGGGTTGCCGCGGTCGTGCCCTGCCTCGGGGGCGGCGGTGTCATCGCTCTCCAGGGCTGTCAGCAGCGGAAAGCGCTCCGCGAAGTCCGGCGCCAACTCGGCGAGTTGTGCGGATCGGGCGCACCACCACTCCTCGTCGGGCGTGCCGGTGGCGGCCGCCGCGGCGCGGGCCTCGGCGGCCGTCCGGGCCATGCCGCGGACGAGCTGCCAGAGTGCGGCGACCACGCCCCGCAGCTGACGGGGCGTCAGCCGGGCCCCGGCGAGGATCCGCAGCACCGTCTCCATCGCGCCCAGCTCGGCCGGTCCGAGCACCGGTCGGGCCTGGGAGATCTGCAGCACCCACGGGTGGCGCAGGTAACAGGCGAACGCGTCCTCGGCCCAGGCCGTGGCGGCGGGCCGCCAGCCGGCGGTGAGGTCGTAGGCGGTGGGCAGCTCGGCGAGCACTCGGTCGTGCATCAGGTCGAGCAGCTCACCCTTGCCGGGGACGTAGGTGTAGAGCGCCATCGCCGTGCGGCCGAGCCGCTCGCCGACCGCGCGCATGGAGAGCGCGGCCATCCCCTCGGCGTCCGCGACCGCGATCCCGGCGGTCACGATCGCGTCCACGTTCAGCCCGGGCTTGGGGCCGCTGCGTGCGGGGCGGGGGCGGTCCGGCGTACCCCAGAGCAGGGCCATCGAGCGGTGGGCATCGCCCTGTCCGGCGAAGACGGTCACGGAGGCAACTCCTTATGGCGTAAAATATTCTGCCCGAGGTAACTCTTTATGTCGTAAGGTTACCGGTGGAGCCGAAACCGGAGAGGTCGACCGTGCAGCTTCCCGTCTCATTGGTCCAGGTCATCGACGTCGAGCGGATCACTCCGCGCATGGCCCGGATCACCTTCGAGGCTGACGCGCTCGCCGAGAGCGTCGGCAGGACCCCTGACCAGCAGGTCAAGCTCTGCTTCCCGCGGCCCGGCCAGGACGAGCCCCGCCTGCCCGCGCAGAGCGACGATCCGATGAGCTGGTACCAGGCCTACCTGGCCGTCCCGGAGGCCGAGCGGCCGTGGATGCGCAGCTTCACCCTCCGCCGTCGTCGGCCCGGCACCCGGGTGGTGGAGATCGACTTCGTGCTGCATGGCGACACCGGCCCGGCGAGCGCCTGGGCCGGCCGCGCCCGGCCCGGGGAGCGGCTCGGCATGGTCGGCCCGTCCGAGCTGTATGCCCCGCCGGTCCCGCTCGGAGCCGCCGTCGCCGGGGCCGACTGGGTGCTGCTGGCCGGCGACGAGACGGCGCTCCCGGCGGTCGGCACGCTGCTGGAGGCGCTGCCCGCCGGAACGCCGACGGTGGCCTACCTGGAGGTGGCGGACGCGGCCGAGCGGCAGTTGCTCGACACCCGCGCCGACCTCACCGTCCACTGGCTGCACCGCGACGGTGCCGCCCCGGGCGGGCCGCTGACCGACGCCGTCCGGAGGGCTGAGCTGCCCGGCGGCACGCCCTTCGCCTGGCTGGCCGGGGAGGCGGCGGCGGTGCGGACGCTCCGCCGCCACCTGGTCGGGGAGCGCGGGCTGGCCAAGGCCTCGGTCGAGTTCGCCGGGTACTGGCGCCGCCGCCTCACCCAGGACGACGCGCCCACCGCCGGGGATCTCGCCGACGCGCAGGAGAAGCTGGCCCAGGCTCAGGCCGCGGGCTGAGCCTGGGCGGCACGTCCGGGCGTGCGTCCGATCGGGGGATGGACAGGGGTCGGGCGGGGGGCGGACGGGGGTGCGGACGGGGACGGACGGGGTCGGTCGGGGACAGGGAGACGGCTGGGGTCGGTGGGTGGCGGGATGGCCGCCGGCACACGGTGGGTTCCGGGGGCGTCCGCCTGGGCAGGGTGGATAGCGAACGGTCGGACGCCATCCGGCTGCGGACGGACCATGACGGACCATGACGGATCAGACGGACCGCCGCGGGCCATGACGGCCGCGCCGGCCGCGCCGGCCGCGAGGGCCGTGACGATGACGAGCTGAGGAGCAGGGGTGGGCGACGTGACCACGCAGACGAGCAGCAGGTACGGCGAGATCAGGCACCGGGACGTCGAGGTGAACGGCGTCCGGCTGCACCTCGCCGAACAGGGCGAGGGGCCACTCGTCCTGTTGCTGCACGGCTTCCCGGAGAGCTGGTACTCCTGGCGCCACCAGTTCGCCCCGCTCGCCGCGGCCGGCTACCGGGTGGTCGCCCCCGACCAGCGCGGCTACGCCCGCAGCGAGCAGCCCGCGGCCGTCGACGCCTACACCCTGCTCCACTTGGTCGGCGACGTCACCGCGCTGATCGGCGCGCTCGGCGGTGAGCCGGCCGTGGTGGTCGGCCACGACTGGGGTGCGCCGGTCGCCTGGTCCAGCGCCACGCTCCGCCCCGACCTGGTGCGCGGTGTGGCCGGGCTGAGCGTCCCGCCGTTGCCGGTCTCCGGGCTGGCTCCGCTCGCGCAGTCCCGCGAGCGGTTCGGCGACGGCTTCTACCAGAACTACTTCCAGCGGCCCGGCGTCGCCGACGCCGAACTCGCCCGGGACCCGCACTCCTCCTTCCGTCGCGTCCTGTTCAGCGGCTCCGGCGACCGCCCCGGCGCCGACCGCCCGCGCGTCTGGGTCGTCCCCGAGGGGCGCACCCTGCTGGACACGGTCCCCGACCCGGAGAAGCTGCCCGACTGGCTCACCGAGGACGACATCGAGGCCTTCGCCGCCGACTACGCCGGGCACGGCGAGCGCGCTTTCACCGGCCCGCTCAACTGGTACCGGAACATCGACCGCAACAACGAGCTGCTCGCCGCCTTCGCGGGGCTGCGCATCGAGGTGCCCGCGCTCTACGTGGCCGGGGACCGGGACATGGTGACGGCGATGGTCGGGCCCGACGCGCTCCTCCACCTGCTGGAGCGGAACACGCCCAAGCTCCACCGGCACGTCACCCTGCCCGGCGCCGGCCACTGGACGCAGCAGGAGCGCCCGGCCGAGGTCACCGCCGCCCTGCTGGACTTCCTCCGGCACCTGGACGGCTGAACCTCCCCGCCCGGCTGCCTCCCCGACCGGCTGCGTCTCTGGCCTCTCGTCAGACAGGAAGCAGCCGGGCGATCAGCTCGCCGAGCCGGCGGGCGTTGCGGCAGGAGTGCATCTCCACCGCCTCGGCGTAGGCGAGCGCCGCCGAGTCGCCGGAGCCCCAGAGCGCGGGCTGCTCCGGGTTGAGCCAGTACACCCGGCGGGCCCGCGCGGCGATCAGGCGCAGCGCGGGCACGTTCGGATCGCGGTGGTTGTTGCGGGCGTCGCCGAGGACCAGCACGCTGGTGCGCGGGCCGACCGCGTCCAGGTGGTGCTCGGCGAACTCGCCCAGGGCCGAGCCGTAGTCGCTGTTGCCGTGGTGGCCCATCACCTTCGCCTCGGTGAGGATGCGCCGGGCGAGGACGGCGGGGTCGGCGCCGTCGCCGCTCCCGGCCAGCAGCCCGGTCACCTCGGCGGTGCGGTTGACGAAGGCGAACACCCGGACCTTGCTGAACTGGTCGCTCATCGCCCGCACCAGCAACATGGTGAAGTCGGCGAAACCGGCCACCGATCCGGACACGTCGCAGAGCAGCACGATCTCGGGCCGGGCCGGCCGGCGCAGGCGGTACGCCGGGCGCAGCGGCACACCGCCGGTGGAGAGCGAGCGGCGCAGGGTGCGGCGCAGGTCGATCCGCCCGCGGGCGGCCCGCCGCCGCCGAGCCGCCAGACGGGTGGCCAGTTTGCGGGCCAACGGGTGCACGGTGCGGCGTAGTTCGGCGAGCTGGTCCCGGCCGGCCGCGAGGAAGTCGATCCGGTCGGCGCTGGGTGCGACGGCGCGTTCGGCGATCCGTTCGGTGCCGCGCAGCTCGGCGACCCGGCGGCGGGCCTCGGTGCCGACCATGGCGCGGAAGCCCTGGATGCGACGGCGGATCTCGTCGGCGAGGAGGAGGCCGGAGACGTCGGCCGGGGCGCCGGGGGCGGCGTTCGCGGTGGCACCCTCCCGCAGCGCCGCCAGGACGCGGGCGAGCAGCGTCTCGGGCGCGAGCCGGCCGAGGGTCTGGTGGGCGGACCAGCCGTCCGAGCCGGGGACAGAGCCGACGCCGAACCGGCCGAACGCGGCGACCGCCTCGCCGGCCAGGCGGGCCTGTGCCGCCCGGTCGTCGGCGGCCAGGGCGGCGGCCAAGCGCTCGCGCAGCTGGTCGCGGACGGCCTCCGGGGTGGCCGCCTCGTTCTCCGCCGAGCTGTCCCGGGCGGCCTCGGGGGTGCCTACGCCCAGCGGGAAGTACAGGTCGAAGGTGGCGTCGTAGACGCCGCGCTGCCCCTCCGAGCGGAGCAGCGCGGCCGCCAGCCCGGCCCGCAGCTGCTCCCGGTCGGCGAGACCGAGGACGTCGGCCACGGCGGCCGCGTCCACCGTCTCGGCCGGGCCGATCCGCAGCCCGTGGGCGCGCAGGGCCCGGACCAGGCCGGTCAGCCGGGCGGCGAGGTCGGTCGTACCGGCCTCGGCGGTACCCCTGCCGGCGGCTCCGGCGCCCGCGGTTCCGTCGCCCGTGGTACCGGTGTCGGCGGCTCCAACTCCAGCGGCACCGGCGCCCGCCGTACCTGATCCGGTCGGGACGCTCATGCCAGGGTGAGCTTCGGCGTGGCCTTCAGCACGTCGTCCTGGTGCTTGAGGATCACCCCGAGGGTGTCGCGGACGACCGCCTCGTCGAGGGTGTCCGCGCCGAGCGCGAGCAGTGTGCGGGCCCAGTCGATGGTCTCGGCCACCGACGGCGCCTTGCGCAGCTCCATCACCCGCAGCGCGCCGACCACGCGCACCAGCGACTCGGCCAGCGTGGCGTCCAGGCCGGGGACCTTCAGGCGGACGATCCGGCGCTCCAACTCGGCGTCCGGGTAGTCGAGGTGGAGGAAGAGGCAGCGGCGGCGCAGCGCCTCGGACAGTTCGCGGGTGGCGTTGGAGGTGAGCAGCACGAAGGGGCGCCGGGTCGCCGCGATGGTGCCCAGCTCCGGGACGGTGACCTGGAAGTCGCTGAGCACCTCCAGCAGCAGCGCCTCCACCTCGACGTCGGCCTTGTCCATCTCGTCGATCAGCAGCACGGTCGGCTCGTCGCCGCGGATGGCGGTCAGCAGCGGGCGGGTGAGCAGGAACTCCTCGCCGAAGATGTCGGAGCGGGCCTGGTCCCAGCCCTCGTCCCGGCCGGCGGTGATCCGCAGCAGCTGCTTGGCGTGGTTCCACTCGTAGAGGGCCCTGGCCTCGTCGATGCCCTCGTAGCACTGCAGCCGGACCAGCCGCGCCCGGCCGATCTCGGCGACCGCCTTGGCCAGTTCGGTCTTGCCGACCCCGGCCGGGCCCTCGACGAGCAGCGGCTTGCCCAGCCGGTCGGCGAGGAAGACGGTGGTGGCCACTGCGGTGGAGGCGAGGTAGCCGACCTCGGCCATCCTGGCGGCGGCATCCGCCGCCGACTCGAAGAACCCGGTGCCGTCGCCGCCCATGTGCTTCACTCCCCGTCGATCGCCCTGCCGGTGCGCCTGTGCTCCGCACCTTACCGGCCGGTCACTTCGCTGTCCCGGGTGGCCGGAGGGCCGGACGCCCCGGCTCCCCGGTCCGCCGGACGGGCACCGGAGCGCGCCGCCGTACGGAGCTCGGCGCCCGGCCCGTCCGGGGCTCGGCGCGTGGCGAGGAGGGCGAGAGGAGGGCGAGAGGAGGGGTGAGGAGTGCCAGGGAGGGCCGAGCGGAGCGGCAAGGCGTTGCGAAGCGGCGAGCGGCGTGCGGCACCCCTTCGGAGCCGCCCGCCACCCGCCGCTCTACCCGTCTACTGCGGCCCGTGGGGCGTCAGTTGACGTAGATGTGCGGGCTTCCGGCGACCGAGCTGTCGATGACCGGTCCGTAGGTGGCGGAGAAGTAGCCGGTGGCGAAGCAGGTGCTGGGGCCGGAGACCTTGGCGAACGGCTGGGCGGCGAAGCCGATGGTCTGCCCGGTGTTGTTGGTGGTGCCGGAGATGCTGCCGGGGGCCCGGTAGATGCAGGTCGTGGTGCCGAGGATGGTGTTCAGCACCACCGTGGTCTGCAGCGGTCCCGCGGTGCCCGGGCTGAGGGTGACGGGGTTGCCGGCGGCGTCGCTCACCGCGTTGGTGTAGGCCAGGTTGTTGACCGTGATGCTCTGCACGGAGATGACGCCGATGACGTTGGCGGTGCAGGAGCCGAAGGTGTGGCTGTTGAGCTGCTCGACGGCCACGCCCGGTGCGGCCGGGTTGCTGGTCACGGTCGCGGAGAACGCGGAGGCGGCACACTTGATGCCGCTCGTCCCGGTCGCGCTGGAGTAGAAGGTGGCGTAGCTGCCGGGGGTCAGGTTGGCGGTCAGGACGTCGCCGGCGGCGACGGTGGTGCCGCCCGCGCTGCCGTAGGTCAGCACGGCGGGGCCGGCGGCCTGGGCGGGGGCGACGGCGGCGGTGGCCAGGGCGATGGCGGCGAGGGCCGCGGCGCCGAGGGTGCGGCGGATGCGCATGGGGGTGCCTCTCTCCGAACGGAGTTGGGTGGGGGTGCCCGCGGAGGTCGCGCGGAGGTACGCGCGGCGGGATGACGCAGGGTTGCCGCGGTGGACGCGGCGGATGGCGCAGGGTCGCTGCGGTGAATGCGGCGGGATGGCGCAGGGCTTGCCGCGGTGGAGGCGGCGGGGCAGTGTCGGGCGGCGCGTAGGGCGCGTGCCGGCACGTCGGCGGTGCACGGTGGGGGAGGGCGCGGCGGTGCGGCGGGCCCGGCGCCACGGGCCCGCCCGTACGGCGAGAAGGTGCAGGGAGTGCGTGGGGTGCATGTCGGCGGCTGCCACCGCCGTATGCGTTTCGCCATACTGAACAGTCGGAACGCGCGAAGGTCTCCGGCGGCTGCTCGCCGTGAATGGGAAACCTGCGAGTGTTGTAAACCAGCCCTTGCGTCAATGTCAAGACAGAGCACAGGAGTTGGCGATGAATCCGGATGCTCTCCAGGGCGCCGAGGCGCTACTGCTGCCGGGTGCGCGCACCGGCCGCGACCCGGCCCGCTCGATCAAGCGCGGCCCGAGCAGGCTGCCGCCCGAGGCGGTCGCGGCCACCCAGCGCGAGCGGCTGCTCGACGGCCTGGTCCACACCGTGGCCCAACACGGCTACCAGCACGCCACGGTGAGCGACATCTGCCGCGCGGCGGGCGTGACCAGGCCGGTGTTCTACGAGCTGTTCAGCGGCAAGGAGGATGCCTTCCTGGCCGCCCACCGGCACGGCACCGGGGTGGTGATGCGCCGGATGGCGGCCGCGTTCGCGGCGGCGCCGGACTGGTGCACCGGTATCCGCGAGGCCCTGCGTGCGCTGCTCGGCCTGCTGGCGGGCGTCCCGGCGTTCGCCACCATGGCGGTGATCGAGGTCGAGGCCGTCGGCCCGGCGGGGCGCCGTGAGATCGCCCAACTCCTCACCCGTTTCCGGGCGTTCTTCGCCGAGGTGCCCGAACCGCCGGGGGGTGTCGCGGCGGATGCGCTGGTGGACGCGGTGGTCGGCGGCGTCTACCGCACCCTCCATCGTGCGATCGACTCCGGCCGTACTGCGCAACTACCCGACCTGCTGCCGGTGTTGAGCCTGTTCTGCCTGGCGCCGTTCCTCGGCCCGGCGGAGGCCGAACGGCGGCTTTCGGTGGTGCCGCACCAGGATTGACGCAGCATCAGGCGTGCGGACGATGATCCTTCGTGCACCCGTATTGACCCGCCGGATACCCGGCAGTAGCTTCCCAGTTACCGACTGCGGTCCGACCGGCCCGCCCCGCTGCCGAGGGGCGGGCCACCGGCCGGGCCGCAGAACGCTGTCCGCGCCAGGGCAACGTGCCAGTGCCTGCACATCCCCCACCACCCGAGGGAGCACACATGGCCACGTCCGAGGACGCCGCCCCCACACCCGAAAGCACCGGGACACCCGCCGGCACGAGAGGGAGGGTCCGGCTGCGGCGCACCGCGCTGATGGCCGTCCCCGCCGTCGCCGTCGGCGCCGTCCTGATGACCCTCACGGCACAGGGCGTGCTCGCCGCCCAGTTCGCCATCTCCGGAATGCCGTTCACCGTCACCGCCGACAGCCTGGACGGCGTCGGCTTCGAGCAGTTCGGCAGCCTGGACCACATGATCGACGGCAGCCCGAACGCCGGCGACACCGGCGGCCAGGTGCTGGTCGCCGTCTCGGCGATCAAGCAGGCCGAGCTGACCAAACTCTGCCAGAGCGTCGACCTCGGCGGCATCAACCTGCTGATCAAGGCCGGCGACGGCGGCACCCCCGTGACCGCCACCGACCTCACCACCGACTCGGACCTGCTCTCCGGTGACGCGTCGTTCAAGAACATCGAGATCGGCGGCGACGCCAGCACGTACACCAAGGCCGGCGTCAAGGGCCTGCCGGGCGTCTTCGGGCAGCAGGCCGACACCGTCACCATCAAGAACCTGCGGCAGCACAACTACGCCACCACCGCAGGGGCGTTCAAGCTGCCCAACCTCCGGCTGAGCTTCAGCTCGGAGGGCTGCTGACGGTGGCCGACCCCGTACCCGAAGCCGCCGCCCGCGCCGGTGCCGCCGGGCCCGAGAAAGCCGAAGCATCCGGGGCGACCGAAGCACCCGGGGCGACCGGGCCGGACAAAGCATCCGGGGCGACCGAGGCACCTGGGGTGACCGAAGTACCTGGGGTGACCGAAGTACCTGGGGCGCCCGAAGCGTCCGGGGTGCCCGCGGTATCCGGGGTGCCCGCCGAGACGGCCCCCGTCGCCGCGCGCGACGCTCGGGGTTGGCGAGGCTGGCGGGGCCGGCGGCCTTTCTGGGGCGGTCTGCTGGTGCTGCTGGGCGGCGCCGAGATCCTCTTCACCCTGCGGGCCCCGCTGCCCGTCGTCCTGCACATCGGGATGCAGGGCCTGGCCGGCTACCTGGTACCGGTGGTGATGGTGATCTGCGGCGTGCTGATCCTGCTCAACCCCGCCCAGCGGCTGTTCTACTCCATCCTCGCCGTACTCGCCTCGCTGGCCAGCTGGATCACCTCCAACCTGGGCGGCTTCCTGATCGGCATGATCATCGGAGTGCTGGGCGCCTGTCTCACCTTCGGGTGGCTGCCCGACCAGCCCCCACGCCGCCGCCGGCTGCGCCGCACACCCCGCGGCAAGGCCGCCGGACCGGCCCGGGCGTGAGCCGGCTCCGGGCCTGACACGGCGTCCCACCCCCGGCGATGGGAGAGCCCCGGGGGCGGGGCGCCGTGTCCGTCTGCCCGCATCATCCGCCGCCGCCGGCCCACCCGATGAAAACGACCCCTTGCAGAAGGTGGTCTCAGGACCCTCGAAGCGCCTTGTGCGCGCCGTACGCCTCGATGAAGCCCTGAACCGTCTGCAGATCGTCGGCGAAGGATTCGGACCGCCACTTCGTCGTGCTGCCGTCGCGGTGGTGGAGATCGACCCAGACGGAAAGGGTCACGAGGGAACTGTCGGAGAAGCTGCGCCCGCTCACGTGGAGCGTCATCCCGGTCAGGTCGTGGAAGCCGACGATCGTCAGCGGCTTGCTCTCGTCGGTGTATTCGACGGCGCCGTCAGGGGTGATGACCAGCAGCGGGGCCGGATCATGCGAGGTCCCGTGCAACAAGCCGGAGAGCTTCCCCCGCGGCCTGGTGAAGACTCGCCAGTTCGTCGGTACGGGCCCCTGGCGCGCCTGGGCGAGGATCGTTCCCGGATCGGTCATGTCGCCTCCGGTGTCGGCCACCGCCGCCCGGCGGCGGGCACCGCGCTGCGCGCGCTGACGCCTGAGACTTCACGTGCTGCAGTCATCTCCCGACCTCTCGCCCGACACGCCCCTACTCGACCCTGCATCGCTGGTGCGCCGAGTGCATCCCGGGAGCGGGGGGAGGGGCTCGATGCCCACGCCGCTGCGCTTGGGCCCTCGGGGCGCGGGGTCGGAAACCGGCCAGGAGGCCGGGGAGTGTCTCCCCGGCCTCCTGGTGACCTCTGGCGAGGGATCGGGAGACGCCCCACCGTGGCCCGCCCGCGTCACCCACGGGCGGCGCCGTGCCGGAGTGAACCGCTCGGGGAGAGTACGGGGCAGGGCGCCGTACTCGGCCGGAGGCGGCATCCTCAGATGGTCGAGGCGTCGATCACGAAGCGGTAGCGCACGTCGCTCGCCAGGACCCGTGCGTAGGCCGCGTTGATCTGGTCGGCGCTGATCAGCTCGATCTCGGCGCCGATTCCGTGCTCGGCGCAGAAGTCCAGCATCTCCTGGGTCTCCGGCAGCCCGCCGATCATGGAGCCGGACAGCGACTTCCGTCCGACCAGCAGCGCGTGGGCGTTCACCGAGACCGGCTTCTCCGGCGCCCCGACCTGGACCAGCGTGCCGCCGGTCCTCAGCAGGCCGAGGTAGGCGCTCAGGTCGAGGTCGGCCGAGACGGTGTTGACGATCAGGTCGAAGGTGCCGGCCAGCTCGCTGAAGGTGGCCGGGTCGGAGGTGGCGCGGTAGTCGTCCGCGCCGAGCCGCAGGCCGTCCTCCCGCTTGCGCAGCGACTGGCTGAGCACGGTGACCTCGGCCCCCTTGGCGTGCGCGATCTTCACGCCCATGTGCCCGAGCCCGCCGAGGCCGACGATCGCGACCTTCTTGCCCGGGCCTGCGCCCCAGTGGGTGAGCGGCGAGTAGAGCGTGATCCCGGCGCAGAGCAGAGGCGCGGCGACGTCCAGCGGCAGCGCGTCCGGGATGCGCAGCGCGTACCCCTCGTCCACCACCAGCTGCGTCGAGTAGCCGCCGTACGTCGGCTCGCCGTCGCGCCCCACGCCGTTGTAGGTGAAGACCGTGCCCGAGCTGCCGGTGCAGTACTGCTGGAGCCCGGCCAGGCAGTTGTCGCACTCCCGGCAGGAGTCGACGAAGCAGCCGACCCCGACCCGGTCGCCGGCCGCCCAGCGGGTCACGCCCGGGCCGACCTCGGCGACCACGCCGGCGATCTCGTGGCCCGGCACCATCGGGAAGATGCCGTCGCCCCAGTCCTCGCCGACCTGGTGGATGTCGGAGTGGCAGATGCCCGCGAAGCGGACGTCGATCAGGATGTCGTGCTCGCCCAGCGCCCGGCGCGGGATGGTGGTCTTCTCCAGCGGCGCCTTGGGGGTGAGGGCGGCGTACGCGGAGACGCTCCGCGGCCGGCCGGTGCCCGTCGTGTTCGTGGTGCCCGTCGTGTCGGTGGTGTCCGTCGTCGTCGTGTTCGTCATGTGCGTCAGCCTGCGCCGGACCGATCGGGGTAACCAGGCCAGAGCTTGTCGTACGCACGCCCAACGTACGACTGGGAGGCTCACCCTCATACTGGGCCGCATGGACCAGCGCACCGAACTGAGCGAATTCCTCCGGTCGCGGCGGGCCCGGCTGCGGCCTGAGGACGTCGGCCTGCCCGACCATGGCACCCGCCGCCGCGTCCCCGGCCTGCGCCGGGAGGAGCTGGCGCAGCTGGCGGGCGTGAGCACGGCCTACTACATCCGGCTGGAGCAGGGCCACGGCGAGTCCGTCTCCGCCGCCGTGCTGGACTCGATCGCCCGCGCCCTGCGGCTGACCCCGGCCGAACGCGAGCACCTCCAGCGGATCACCAAGCCCGCGCGCCGCCGGACGGGGCGCGCCGGGGCGGCCCGCCCGCAGCAGGTCCGGCCGGCGCTGCAGCAGCTGCTCGACGCGATGGAGGGCGTGCCCGCCTACGTGCTCGGACGGCGGCTGGACATCATCGGCTGGAACCGGCTGGGCAACGCGCTGCTCGGCGACTTCTCCGCGATGGCGCCCGAGCAGCGGAACATGGCCTGGCACGTCTTCCTCGACCCGGCCGCACGCGAGTTGTACGACGACTGGGAGGGCAAGGCCACGGACGTGGTGGGCATCCTGCGGTTGGACGCCGGGCGCGACCCCGACGACCCCCGGCTCACCTCCCTGATCGGTGAACTCTCCCTCAAGAGCGCCGACTTCCGCCGGCTCTGGGCCGCGCACGACATCCGCGACAAGGGGCACGGCAGCAAGGAGCTGCACCACCCGGTGGTCGGCCGGCTCACCCTGCGGTACGAGACGCTGCGCCCGGCCGGCGAGCCGGACCTGGTGCTGGTCACCTACCACGCCGATCCCGGTTCGACCTCGGCCGAGTCGCTCCGGCTGCTGGCGAGTTGGGTGGCGACGGAGACGCCGGCCGGGACGTCGACCCGGGCGTCGACCGATGCCGTCACCGGGAGGTCGACCGATGCGGCGGCCGGCGCGTCGGCTGCGGCTGCGGAGGCGGTGGGCCGGAAGTCCTCTCCGGAGACGTCCCGTTAGGCCGCTGGCCCCGGTCCCTCGGTCGACCGCACCGCCGTGGGCGACCGGCTGCGGCTCGGCCCGCCACGCGGCGCGCTGCTGCCCGAGGGCGGCGGAGGTGACCACCGGCCCGCCCCGTTGACGGGGCTGTGACGGGGCGGTGAGCCCGGTGCGGGCGGGGTTTCGCCCGGGGCGTGCCGGCAGTCGCGGCGCACGGGCGCCGGGCACCGCCGGACACGCCCCGGGCGAACCGGTCAGACCCGCACGGTGAGCCAGGCGCCGAGGCCGCTGCACCCGCGTGCGTCGTACGTGGTGCTGCGGTATCCGGCCGGGATCGGCGAGTACGGGCAGGTCCAGATCCCGTTCCGGACCAGCTGGTGGAACCAGGCGCCGACGCCGCTGCACCCCTTGGTGTCGAAGTTCGTCAGGACGTAGCCGGGGACGATCGGCGAGCCCCCGCAGGTCCAGATCCCGTCGCGCACGGGCTGCTGGAACCAGGCGCCGTAGCCGTTGCAGCCGCGGATGTCGAACATCGTGATGACGTAGCCCGGGGGGACGGCCACGCCGGGACACGTCCACCCGCCCACCGAGGCCGCGACGGCGGGCGCGGCGGCCTCGGCCGGAGCGCCGGCCGCCGTCACGGAGGAGGAAGAGTCGGCCGCGGGTATGGCAGCCGTGAGAGCGGCGGCGGGAGCAGCTGTGGGAGCAGCCGTCTGAGCAGCCGCGGGAGCGGCGGCGACGGCCGCTCCGGCCGTGGTGCCCGTGAACGCGGCCGCGAGCAGCGCGACCGTGGCGGCCGTACGGGCGATCCACCCGAGGGCGGTGGTCGTCCGTGAGCGGTCTCTCGGCTGACGGAAGGTCAAAGTCATGGCACACCGGTCCGATCGGTAGTCCTCCCCGGCGCGCTTGGACGGCAGGGGAGGCGGGTCAGCGGGGACTCGTCGCACCCTAGTGGGCCCGGACGGGGCACGGTGGGCGACGGCCGAAAGGCCGGCCAACATGACCGGAAAGCCACCCGGGCATGCCGGCGGCGGCAGGCCCGGGCCCGGGGGTGGACGGCCGCACCCCGGCCCTGGCCCGCCGCCGCCGGCGGGGCTGACGGGTCAGCGGTAGCAGTACGAGTCCGAGGACGCGTCCCCGCCCGCCAGGTGGGTCTGGTGCACCCGCAGGCCCCGGAACTCGTCCCCGTGCGGGTAGAACCGCTCGTCGACGGTGAGCCCGCCGGACTCCGTGTCGGCGTCCAGCTTGATGATCCACGGCTCGATGCCGTCCGGGTAGAACTGGTCGTCCCAGGCGCCGTACAGCGAGTTGGTGAGGTAGAGCCGCCGGCCGTCCCGGCTGATCTCGACCATCTGCGGCGCGCCGCTCAGCGGACGCCCAGGCTCGGCCGGGTGCGGGGTCTTCGCGACCACCCCGCCGAGCCGCACCGAGCCGGCCAGGCGCGGGTGGAACGGGTCGGACACGTCGTACTGGAACAGCTCCCCGGTGCCCCAGGCCGACACGTACAGCCAGCGGTCGTCCACCGACAGGTTGATGTCGGTGACCAGCGGCGGCACCGCCCCGAACGGTTGCAGGGCCGGCGGCAGGTCCTCGGTCTTCGCCGGCTCGGCCGGTATCTCGATGACCTTGCGCGCCGTGAACGCCGCGCCCTCCCGGTGCCAGAGCCAGACCGAGGCGGAGAGGTCCTCGACGTTGGTGACCACGCCCACGAACCCCCACTCGGCCTGCGGATCGTGCGCCGGGCGCAGCTCCAGCACCATCTGGTACTGGTCGCCGAGGTCGATCCGCTGGAGGTGCCGCCCCGAGTCCAGCTCCCAGAAGTGCAGCGCGTGCCCGTACTTGCGTCCCAGCAGCAGCTCCGGTACCACCCCGTCCTCGACCATCCAGGGCGTGCCCCACTCGCTGGTCACACCCACGTTGGTGCCCAGGTGCCACCAGACGTCGTAGGCGAAGTGCTGCGGTCCGCGCTCGGTCTCCCACGCGCGCAGCACGTCGAAGGTGGTGTGGTCGAGCAGCGCCACCCCGCCCGGCCCGTCGGTGCCGTCCCCGCTGCCGAGGCAGGACAGGAAGACGCCGTCCGGCCCGCAGTGCAGGGTGTGCGGCCGCGAGTACCCGGCCTTGGCCGCCAGCTCCTCGGCCGACACCGTCTTCACCAGCTTCGGCCGCACCGGGTCCGGCCGGGTGTCCATCACGTGCAGCCGCGAGGACCGCAGGCCCGGCAGCAGGAGGAACCGCCGCTCCGGGTTCTCGTGGCAGGCGTGCGCCAGCGCGCTGGAGCAGGCGTTCCAGCCGAAGTGGTGCAGCTCGTCGCCCAGGCCCGGCAGCTCGGCGAAGTTGAGCACCCGCCCGTAGGTCGGCGACGCCGGATCGGTGTCGACGGTGAGCAGCGCGTCCGGCCGCTGCGCCGACCGGTCGAACCCGGCCACGTACGCCAGCTTCTCGGGCGGCGCGGCGATCGCCTCGGCGGGCGTGCGGTAGAGGGACGGGTCGCTGTGGCCGGCCTGCGGATCGTGCCCGTGCGGCATTCTGACTCCTCAACTCGCGTCATTGACAAGGGGAGTGACTGTGGCCCGGGTAGCGTTCCACAGAACCACCGGCGCACAGCAGGCGCACGGGGAGCGGGGGAGGCCCACGGCACGGCGGCACCGCGCCGACCGTGCTGCCGCGCTCCCGGCTACCGGCCGGTATCGTCGGTCGTCCGGATCGGTGGTTCCTGCCGGGGCAGGCAGGTCAGAGCAGAGGGACGGGTGCGGGCGGGCATGGAGTCGGGCATGGAATTCCGAGAAGACATCCTGGGAGCCCCCTACGAGGCGGTCGAGCTTCCACTCGCCCCCGACGAGGAGGGCGCCGTCAGCGCCACGCTCGTCCGGCGGCTGGTCCCGGGCAGCGACCGGGCCGTGCTGTACGTCCACGGCTACGTCGACTACTTCTTCCAGACCCACCTCGCCGACCACTACGTCGAGCGCGGCTACTCCTTCTACGCCCTCGACCTGCGCAAGTACGGCCGCTCGCTGCGCCCCCACCACTCGCCGAACTTCATCCGCGACCTCGCCGCCTACGACGAGGAGCTGGACGCGGCCGTGCGGATCATCCGCGAGCAGGACGGCCACCGGCAGCTGCTGGTCAACGGCCACTCCACCGGCGGCCTGGTCACCGCGCTCTGGGCCGGCCGGCGCACAGGGCAGGGCGTCGTCGACGGGCTCTTCCTCAACAGCCCCTTCCTGTCCATGCCCGCGGCCCCGGCCGTCCGCGCCCTCGGCGCCCCCGCGCTGGACGCCCTCGGCCGCTTCGCCACCACCCGCAAGCTCCCCTCCACCCTCAACCCGCACTACGTGCACAGCCTGCACCGGGACCACCGCGGCGAGTGGGACTTCGACCTCACCCTCAAGCCCGCCGAGGGCTTCCCCCTCTACGCCGGCTGGCTCGCCGCCATCCAGCGCGGCCAGCGCCAGGCCCGTCGGGGCCTGGGCATCGACGTCCCCGTCCTGCTGATGGCCTCCACGGCCTCGATCTCCACCACCAAGTGGCGGGCCGCCCTGCACCACGCCGACGCCGTGCTGCGCGCCGACGACATCGCCGCCGTCGGCCCGCGCCTGGGCCGGCACGTCACCATCGTCCGGATCAAGGGCGGCGTGCACGACCTCGTCCTCTCCGGACCGGACGCGCGCGCCCAGTTCTTCACCGAGCTCGACCGCTGGCTCACCGCGTACCTGCCGGCGCCGGTGGCGGAGTGAGCGCCGAGGAGCCCGTCCCGGTCGCCCGGAAGACCGACCTCGGGCTCGCCCGGCTGATGCCCGACCTCGACCGCGACGGCGGCTGGCTGCTCACCCTGGACGACACCCCGCAGTCGTACGTCGACCTGGGCGACCCCACCCACCTGGAGTTCGAGTACACCCGGCGGATCGGCCACCTCGTGGACGCCGTCGCCCCCGCCGGGCGGCCGCTCGACGCGCTCCACCTCGGCGGCGGCGCGCTCACCATGCCCCGCTACCTGGCCGCCACCCGCCCCGGCTCGCGGCAGCAGGTGGTCGAGGTCGACGGGCCGCTGCTCGACCTGGTGGCCGAGCACCTGCCCTGGCAGGGGCCCGGCGCCGACATCACCGCGGTGGTCGGTGACGCGCGGGCCGCGCTGGCTGCCGTCCCGGCCGGCTCGCTGGACCTCGTCGTCGCCGACGTCTTCCACGGCTCGCGGACCCCCGCGCACCTCACCTCGGTGGAGTTCCTGCGACTGGCATCCGCCGCCCTGCGCCCCGGCGGCTGCTACGCCGCCAACCTCGCCGACGGACCGCCGCTGGCCTTCGCCCGCGCCCAGGCGGCGACCCTGCGTGCCGTCTTCCCGGAGGTCTGCCTGATCGCCGAGGCCCCGGTGCTGCGGGGGCGCCGGTACGGCAACATCCTGCTGGCCGGCTCCGCGAACCCGTTGCCGGCCGCGGACCTGGCGCGCCGCCTCGCGGCCGACATCTTCCCGGCGCGGCTGACGGACGGCGCCGACCTGGCGGCGTTCTGCGGTCGCACGCCGGCGGTGACGGACGCCGAGGCGACGGACAGCCCGCCGCCCCCGGACGGCGCCTTCAGCGTGGGCTGACGCCCGTTTCCGGCGCGCGGCCCACCGGCCTACCTGCGTACCGGCGCGCGGCCCGCTGCCCACCGGCGCGCCGGTGCGTCGCGCGCCCGGTTCGGACGCCCCCGAGTGTCAGAATCGGCGGGTCCATGCCGGGAGAGCAGGTCCGAGGGAGCGCGTGATGAGCAGCGGCGAGCGGCCCGAGCTGGGAGAGGTGCCGGAGACGGCGCTGTGGACGCTCTGGCACCGGGCGGTGGAGGCGCGCCGGCCGGACGGGCTGCTGCGCGATCCCAAGGCGGTCGAACTGGTCGACCGGATCGACTACCCCTTTGCCGAGCGGTTCGGTACGAGCGACACCCAGTCGCAGTTGCAAGCACTCCGCGTGGGGTGCTTCGACCGCGAGGTGGCCGACTTCCTGGCCCGCGAGCCGAGCGGCACGGTCGTCTGCCTGGGCGAGGGGCTGGAGACGCAGTACTGGCGGGTCGACAACGGCCGCGCCCACTGGCTCTCCGTCGACGTCCCGGAGGCGATGGCGCTGCGCGAGCGGCTGCTGCCGCCCGGTCCGCGCCAGCGCTACCTGGCGGCCGATGCCACCGACGTGTCGTGGACCGACGAGGTGGACCGCGACCGGGGGGTGTGCGTCACAGCGCAAGGCTTGTGCATGTATCTCCCGCCCGCCCAGGTGAAGGCGCTGATCGCCGGCTGCGCCGAGCGGTTCCCGGGAGGCTCGCTGGTCCTGGACGCCGTGCCGCGCTGGTTCGCCCGCCTCACCGTGAGCGGAAAGATCCGCACCCAGGGCTACCGGGCACCTGCCATGCCGTGGGCGATGGACGCCGGTGAGCGCGACAAGCTGCGCACCGCGAGCCCGTCGGTGGCAGCCGTCCGCGACGTCCGCCCGACCGGCGGCCGTGGCCTCCTGGGCGTTCTCCTGCCACTCGCCCTGACAATCCCGGCGCTGGCGGCCCGCCGCCCCTCCGTCACCGTCCTGGACTTCGCCGGGCGGCGCGGGCTGTCGTAGACGGAGCGGACGAGGCGGGCGCCGACGGGCAGGGCGGCGGCGCTCGGCTGCGGCCACGGCACCTCGGGCTGCAGCAGCGCGTCGGTTGCCCGCAGCGGTGCCCACGGGCCGCCCCCGAACGGGGAGTCGGCAGTCCGGCCCTCGACACCCCAACGTCACCCTGACAAGCCGTCGTCCGCATGCACGGCGTCGTCGTCCGGCATCCGGCGGAGAGTCGAACCGCTTCCCCGATGCCTCGTCGCGTCACGGCATCACATGCACGAACGCCCGGTGATGACCGGTGGAACTGACCGGAAAGGCAGTCGAAACTGTCCGGAAAGGCAGCCGACGCTGACCCGACCGGTGCCCTGACACCTGTTCTTGCCGCCCCTGGGCTCGGTCAAAATCTAGTGGCGACCCTCTCCGGGCATCAGGGCCGAAGTGCCGTGACCCGCCGTCCGAATGCCGTGCAGAACACACGCATTCCGAGAGCCTGACCGACCAAGGTCCCGAGACCGACCAAGTTTCTCGAGACCGACCACGTACTCGAGACCGACCAAGTTCTCGAATCGGCCGCACCGCACACGGATACGGCTTGCGGCCGGGAAGGAGCGATCAGCTGATGAACTCAGCGATAACGACCACGAGCCAGCCGGTCTTCAGCGGGCGCGACATTCGCATGCGTAGGATTCTTTCTCCGGCCACGGGACGCACCCTCGTCGTCCCCTTGGACCACGCCATCACCATGGGGCCGGCGAATGGGCTGGAGAGCCCTGGGGCCATCATCTCCGCCGCGGCCCGCGGCGGGGCGGACGCCGTGATGCTGCGTCCTGGGCTCACCGGGTGTCTCTCGGTGCCGGGGGCCGAGAAGCTCGGCGTGATCATGGCCCTCACCGGCCGGCTCGCCACGGGCGTGGACCACGTGCAGCTCAACACCGTCGAGCACGCGGCGGCGCTCGGCGCGGACGCGGTGTGCGGCGAGTTCAAGTTCGGGTCGAGCGGCGACCTGGAGAACGCGCGTGTCGTCGCGCTGCTCGCCGAACGCGCGCACGAGCTGGGCATGCCCGTGATGGTGACCGTGTACACGCGTCCGGAGGCGGAGGCCGCCCTCGGTAAGGGCGCTTACGCCCACGCCTGCCGGATCGCGCAGGAGATCGGCGCGGACATCGTGAAGACGTCGCTTCCGGATGACGAGGAGATCATCCGCTCCTGTGTGGAGTCCACCTCGGTGCCCATCGTTCTCGCCGGCGGCCCCTCGGGCTCGGCGACGGCGCTCCACGACTTCCTCCGGTCCACCGCGCGTCTCGGCGTCCGCGGCGGCGCCATCGGGCGACGCGCGTGGGGCGCGGCGGACCCGGTCGCCGAGATCCGCCGCCTGGCCGCGGCGGTGCACGGGGGCGATGATGAGTGACGAACTCTCCTACGACCTCCTGGTCGTCGGGCTCGGCTACGTGGGTCTCCCCCTCGCCCGCGAGGCCTTACGCGCCGGCTTGCGGGTGTGCGGATACGACACGAACCCCCGGGTGGCGCTCCGGCTGAACGCCGGCGCCTCCCACGTCGACGGTGTGAGTGACGACGACGTCGTCGAGATGCTGGCGGCCGGATTCCACGCCGGCGGGGACGGGGAGGCGGTTCGCGCCGCCGATGTCATGGTGCTGTGCGTGCCCACCCCCCTGACCGCCGACGGGGTGCCCGATCTGACGAGCGTCGTCACGGCCGCACGGCTGGCGGCGCGCCGGCTGCGGCCGGGGATGCTGGTCGTCCTCGAGTCCACGACCTATCCCGGCACCACGGATGACGTGGTGCGGCCCATCCTCGAAGAGTCCGGGCTGGTGGCGGGGGAGGACTTCGCCCTCGCCTTCGCCCCCGAGCGCATCGACCCCGGCAACGCCGAATTCGGGATAGGCAACACCCCGCGGATCGTGGGCGGCCACACCCCGGGGTGCACGCGGCGCGCGCTGGATTTCTACGGTGCCTTCGTCAAGGAGGTCGTGCCGGCCAAGGGCACGCGAGAAGCCGAGATGGCCAAGATCCTCGAGAACACCTACCGGCAGGTGAACATCGCGCTGGTCAACGAGCTCGCCATGGTGAGCCACAGCCTGGGCGTCGACGTGTGGGACGTGATCGCCTGCGCCCGGACGAAGCCGTTCGGGTTCGCCAGCTTCATGCCGGGTCCGGGGGTCGGCGGCCACTGCATCCCGGTCGATCCGCTCTACCTGTCCTACAAGGCCAGGGAGCTCGGCGTCACGACCCGGATGATCGACCTGGCGCAACAGATCAACGACGGCATGCCGGAGTACGTCGTCCAGCGCGCCGCCGCCCTGCTCGCCCGCGCCAACGGCGACCTCGCGCGGGCCGACGTCCTCCTCCTCGGCGTCACCTACAAGGCGGACGTGGCGGACCGGCGGGAGTCCCCCGCCGACGACGTGGTGCGGCAACTCAGGAGCCGGGGTGCGGCCGTCCGGTACCACGACCCCTTCGTCGACTCCTGGTCCGTCGACGGCCGGGCGGTCGACCGCGTGGACGGGCTGGAGGCTGCGCTGCGCGCCGCCGACGTCACGATCCTGCTCCAGTGGCACGCGCAGTACCGTGCGCAGTTCGACGAGAACGCACCGCGGCTGCTCTTCGACACCCGGGGCAGGCTGGGCGGCCGTCCCGGTGTCGCAGTGCTCTGACCTGCCCCGTCGATTGGGAGACCCATGTCTACTCTTCAGCTGTCACCCCGACAGCGCGCCGCGCTGCCGGACACCTGGCTGGTCACCGGCGTGGCCGGATTCATCGGATCGCACCTGCTCGAAACCCTGCTCGGTGCCGACCGCCGGGTCGTGGGACTCGACAACTTCGTCACCGGTACGACGGCGAACCTCGAAGACGTCAGGGCGCGCGTCCTGCCCGAGCAGTGGGACCGGTTCCGGCTGGTCGAAGGCGACCTGAGGTCGCTCGAGAACTGCCGGGACGCCGTGCAGGGCGTGGATGTCGTGCTGCACCAGGCGGCGTTGAACTCCGTGCCCCGTTCGCTGCACGAGCCCGACAAGGTGATCGACGTCAACATCGGCGGTTCCGCGAACCTCTTCCGGGCCGCCGGGGACGCCGGGGTCGCCCGTGTCGTGTACGCCAGCTCCAGTTCCGTCTACGGCGACGTCTCCACCGCGACGCGCCGCGAGGACGTGATCGGCAACGCCATGTCGCCGTACGCCGTCAGCAAGCGGGCGATGGAACAGCTCGCAGCCGTCTACCAGGGGATCTACGGCATCCCGATGACCGGACTGCGCTACTTCAACGTGTTCGGGCCGCGTCAGAACCCCGACGGACCGTACGCGGCGGTGATCCCGCGCTGGATCCGGATGCTCCTGGCCGGCGACGCCCCGGTGATCTACGGCGACGGCACCCAGTCGCGGGACTTCACCTACGTCGAGAACGTCGTGCGCGCCAACATCCTGGCAGCCACCCGGGCCTCGGGGAGATCCGGTGCCCCCGCGCCCGGCGTCTTCAACGTCGGCACCGGGCAGGGCACGCCCATCAGGACGCTGTTCACGCTCCTGCGCGGGCTCCTCGCCGACCACGCCGGTGTTTCCGCCATCGAGGCGGAGACGGCGGCACCCAGACAGGGCGACGTGGCATCGGCGCTCGCGGACCTCGGTCTCGTCACCGACGCTCTGGCCTACCGGCCCCTGGTCGGGTTCGACGAAGGCTTGCACCGCACGGTCGAATGGTTCGCCGGATCGCTCGTCGGGCGCGGGGCATGACCTACGAGGTGCCGCCGCGGATGCGGGCCGCCGTCTGGTCCGGACCAGGCCTCCCGCTCACCGTCGAGACCGTGCCGACTCCGGAGATCGAGCACCCCGAGGACGTCCTGGTCCGGGTCCGAGCGGCGATGTTCGGCGCAGCGATCGCGCGGGCGGTGACCGTGGGCCATCCCAGGATCGCCCCGCCCGCGGTCCTCGGAACCCTGGTCGCGGGCGAGGTCGTCCGGGTCGGGTCGGCGGTGGGGCATGTCCGCCAAGGCCAGCCGGTCACGTTCGACCCGCATCCGCCGTGCGGTACGTGTGCCGAGTGCCGCGACGGCCAGCAGGCGCTGTGCGGCGCCAGGCCCGTGGTCGAGCCGGGTGCGCACGCCGAGTTCGTGCGGATCCGGCCTTCACCGACCGCGCACGTCACACCGGTGCCCACAGGCGTGTCCCTCCCCGCCGCGATGCTGACCGAGATCGTCGCATGCGTCCTGGACGCCACTCACACCGCCGGGATCGGGCCAGGCCAGGACGTGGCGGTCATCGGGTGCGGCCCGGTGGCGCTGATCCAGATCCAGCTGGCACGGTTGCGAGGGGCACGCCGGGTGTTCTGTTCGGTGAACCACGCCGACCGCAGCGCCCTCGTCGCCGAGTTCGGCGGCATACCGGTCCCGGCGGACGACCGGTTCCAGGAGCGGATCGCCGAGCTGACCGACGGGCGGGGGGTGCACGTCGTGGTCGAGGCGGTCGGCACGGCCGCCACCTACCGGACGGCGTTCGACGTGGTCCGGACAGGCGGAACGGTCGTCGGCTTCGGCGGCTGCCCGCCGGGGACCGGGATCCGCCTCGACCCCAACGAGGTCCACTACCGCCGGCTCACGTTCGTCGGGAGCTACCACTACCGGCCGGGGGCGTTCGAGGAGGCGCTCGGGCTGGTGGCGTCCGGCCGGCTCCGCCTGGAGCCGCTGATCACCCACCGGGTCGGTCTCTCCCGGATCAACGAGGCGGTTCGGATCAGCGCTCAGCCGGACTGCCTGGTCCTGGTCGTCGAACCGGGGCGCTGAACGCCGTACACCGAGCGGCCCGGCCCGGTGGGGTTCCCTGGGGCCGCCCACGCAAGACGCTCGGCTGGGAGACCCCAGCCGAGCGTCTGTCCGAACGGCTCGCGGCTCGTCCCACCGACCACGGGGGCGACGACCGCTGGAACCGCCTTCAGCGTGCGGGCTCCCCGGCCGGGTGCGCGAGACCGGTGAGGGTGAACGAGTCGGCTGCGACGCCCAGGTCCTGGGCGAGCCGTCGCCGGTCGACCTTGCCGGCCACCGTCATCGGGAGGAGGTCCCGGATGACGATCCGACTGGGGACCATGTAGCCGGGGAGGAGGCCGGTCACGTGGGCACGCACCGCGTTGCGGTCTATGCCGGCTCCGGCGCACACGCCGACCAGCAGTGAGGCAGCCGCCGTGTCCCGGTCGACCAGGCACACCGCGTCCTGTACCCCCGGGACGGCGCGGAGCGCTCTTTCGACCTCGCCGAGCTCCACGCGGTTGCCGTGGACCTTGACCTGGTCGTCCTCGCGGCCGACGAGCACGATGCCGTCCGGAGTCACCACGGCCACGTCGCCGGTCCGGTACATCCGGGTCGAGCCGCCGGCGAACGGATCCGGGAGGAACACCTTCTCGGTCAGGGCCGGGTCGTTCCAGTATCCGGCCGCCACCTGCCGGCCACCGATCCACAGCATGCCGGTCCCACCGGGACCGACCGGCTCCAAGCGCTCGTCGAGCACCCGGAGGACGCTCCCCTCGCTGGGCGCGCCCACGCTGACCGGGCCGGTCGCCCCGGGGGCGACGTCGCACCGCGACACCCAGACGGTCGCCTCGGTCGGCCCGTACACGTTCACCAGTCGTGGGCCCCCGGAGCCCGTTCTCAGGCTCGGGACCAGGTCGAGCGGGAAGGACTCGCCGCCGATGAGCAGCGTCTGCGCCGTGCGGAGCCGTTCGTCGGCGCCGGGCTCGGAGAGCAGGAGACGGAGCAGCGTCGGGGCGCACTGCATGTGGGTTATCCGCCGCGTCGGGTCCAGCACCTCGTCCACGAGTTCGGGGAACGTGTTGCCCCCGAGCCGGACGAGGTGCCCGCTGACCGCGGGCCACAGGATCTCGCCGACGCTCGAGTCGAACGTCACGCTGCTGGCCGCGAGCCACACCTGGTCCCGGCTCTCCCCGATCTCGCGGTCCATCGCCTGGAAGTATGCGCGGAGCCCCTCGTGGGTGACGGCGACTCCCTTGGGGCGTCCGGTGGTGCCGGAGGTGTACGTGACATAGGCGAGGCCGCGGCACCGCATCGTGCGCGTGGCCGTCCGGCCGACCACATCGCCGGTGTCGAGCAGGAGCGCCGCCGTCCCGGGCGGAAGCCGGTCGACGAGGTCCGACGTGGTCACGACGAGGTCCGGCGCGGCTGAGGCCAGCACCGTCGCGAGACGCTCGTCGGGGTGGGACGTGTCGAGCGGCAGGTAGGCGCCTCCGCAGTGGTGGACGGCGAGCACGGACGCCACGAAGTCGCGCCCCCGGTGGCACAGCACTGCGACGAGGGCGTGCTGCCCGGCGAGATCGCCGATCCTCGCGGCGAGAGTCCGCACGCGGCTGCGCAGTTCCGCGCGGGTCATCAAGCCCGCGCCGTCGTCGAGACATGGCCGGTCGCCGGCCCCGTACGCGGGGCCGAGAAGCCGGCGGACGGTCTCGGGAGCGGCCGATCGCTCGCTGGCAGAGATCATCGTGCCTCCTGCAGTCGACGGATGAATGGCGGGTGAACGGTCGCGGGTACGGCGTCACCGCAGCGCGGCGACGAGGTCCGAGCCGCAGAGCGCCGAGAAGAACTCGGACGCGGGGACGTCGAGACGGTCCACGCCGTCCGACAGGGGGATGAAGCGGGAACCCTGAACGTCGCGGCTGAAGACCGAGCGCAGGTCGACGTCCAGCCGCGGCAGCCCGGCGGTCGCGGACGCCAGGACGAAGCCGAACCACGACGTGTTCATCCGGAGCAGTTCCGCCCGCGCCGCGTCCGGCAGGTTCGCCAGTGTCTCGTCGAGCCTGGTCCTGAGATGGGCGGTACCCAGTGAGAACGCCTGGTCGGCGGGGACGTCCCGGATGTCCGGGGCGTCGGGGTCGGTGTCGCGTCCGCCGGCGAGCCGGTTCAGGACGATCTGGCATTGCTCCCGGCTCAGCTCGGCCGGATCGAGGAGGACCACCTTGGTGACGGGAATCCGGCAGGACACGGCCTCGGCCAGTGCGAGGGCGAAGCCGGCGCCCAGGCAGTAGCCCATCACCGTGCACTCCTCGTCGTCCGGGCCGATGAGTTCGTCGGCGTAACACGACGCCAGATCGGCCAGCGTGAGCAGCCGCTCCGCCAACGCCGGCGCCCGAAGCGGGTCGACCTTGACCGGCGTCCCCCAGACCGGACTCGAGTCGAACGCCCGGTACGTCTTCCGTGGCATATCGGCGGTGAACTCGACCTGAATATTCAGCGCTCTATTCGACACGCGGACAGCGTCCTTTCGCGGCGAGGCAGGCCGCAATGAGTCAGGGAATCCCCAGCGGGTAGTGCGGCTTTCAACGGCGGAATTGGGCCGGATTTCTCGGGGCTCGGACCCGGACACTGCGACCCTTCGGCGCCATAGCCCGGTGGTGCGATACGGCCGGCCGGGCCGTGATCCGCTGATGGACCCAGACCGTACAACGCCGTGCTTTCGCGAGCAAGGTTCTTGGACGAACGCGCAGGTCGAGTCGGTGGAACCGGCGGCGCTGCCTGAAAGGGCAGTCGGCGCTGCCCCGGATGGTGCCCCGGCGGCTGTTTCGGCGCCGTCCGGCAAGCGCAAAGTTTCTCTGCGGAACACATTCGGCGAGAAAGGAAGACATTAGAGTGGAAGCGTCTATCCAGCCGACCGGAAACCGGGTGACCAGGGAAAACAGGGGTCGGACATGGAGGTGACCACGACGAGCCGCGCCGTCATCACCGAGCCGCGGCGGGTGGAGATGCGATCGGTCCCGCTGCCCGCGGTGGGCCCGCACGACGTCCTGGTGAGGGCGCGGAAGTCCCTCCTGAGTTCCGGCACGGACCGCGTCTGCTTCCGCGGCGACTTCGCGCCGGGCACTCACTGGGCGCAGTGGATCACCTACCCGTTCACGCCGGGATACAGCATGGTCGGCGAGGTGATCGCGACAGGATCGGCGGTGCGCTCACTCGCGGTGGGCGACCGTGTGGCGACCCGGGCCGGCTACCAGACGTACGCCGTCGCGGAGGAGTCGAGGTCGTACCGGATCCCGGACGAGGTGTCCGACGAGGACGCGGTGTGGTTCGCGTTGTCGGCGATCGCCCAGCACGCCGTGCGCCGCGGCGAACCGGGGCTCGGCGACCACGCCGCGGTCGTCGGCCTCGGGCCGCTCGGCCAGCTGGTGGCCCGGTACGCGGCCGTGGCCGGGGCGGCGACGGTATGGTGCGTCGGAGGCGACGAGGCGCGGTTGGCCGCGGCCCGCCGCGCAGGTGCCGCCACGGTCACGGCCGCGGAGGCCCGCGACCGGATCCTCGGGGCCACCGGCGGCGTTGACGTCGTCTACGACGTGACGGGATCGCCGTCCGTTCTGGCGGCGGCGTCCGAGTACACGGCCGTCGGCGGCACCATCGTCCTGGTCGGCGACACGCCCTTCCCGGCTCAGCAGGTCATCGGCGGCGAGGTGCTGCGGCGCAGCCAGACCGTCGTCGGCGTGCACGACAGTCACATCCAGCGTGCGGAGCGGACGCCGGTCGTCCGCTGGCCGTTCCGCCGCAACGTGGACCTGTTCTTCGATCTCGTCGCCCAGCGGCGGCTCGACCTGGCCGGGCTGGTGACCCACCGCTTCGCCCGGGGCGACGTGGCCGGCGCGTTCGGTCGCCTCGACGACGACCTCACCCCCACGATCGGCATCCTCGTCGACTGGACCGAGTGACGCGGACCCGCCCCTGCCATCCTCTCCGTCCTGAGCGGCGGAAACCTTTCCCTTTGCCATTCTCCCGGCTCGAAGGCCGGGGTTCCCTCGGAGGTAGTTCGATGACGTTACGCATCGGGTTTGTCGGTACCGGCTTCATAGCCAAGGAGCACCTGAAGCGGGTGGCACCGCTCTCGAACGTCGAGGTGGCAGCGCTCTGCGACATCGACAGCGGGGCCGCGGCCGCCGCAGCCGCTCTGGCATCCGAACTCGGGCACGCGCCGGTCGTCTACCGCACCGTGCAGGAGATGTTCGACGAGCAGGACCTCTCTGCGGTCTTCATCTGTCTGCCGCCCCACGCCCACGGAGCCGCCGAGCTGGCGGCGATCGAGGCGAGGGTGCCGATGTTCGTCGAGAAGCCGGTGTCCGTGGACCTGGCACAGGCGATCCGGATCAATGGTCTCCTCGATGCGGCCGGCCTCATCGCCGCGGCGGGGTACCAGACCCGGTACTCGGCCGTCATCGACCACATCGAGCAGGTGCTGGACGGCCGCCGGATCGCCATGGCGGTCGCGCACCGCTACACCTCGTGGCCCAAGGCCCCCTGGTACGCCGACATCGCCAAGTCCGGCGGCCAGGTCCTGGAGATGGCCACCCATCAGGTGGACATGCTCCGATACCTGATGGGCGAGATCGACACGGTCTACGCCATCGGCCGGCGGCGCAGCGCCGACAGCCCCGACACGGAGATCCTCGCGGCCGAGGCCGCCTGCTTCGGCTTCGCCGACGGCGCGATCGGCAGCCTGACGAACAACCTGATCTCCGGCCACGGCAAGCCGCAACGGGCCAAGGGCCTGCACCTGTTCGCGGACGACGTCACCATCTCGGTGCTCGGGTTCGAGGGAGAGGCCCGGACCGTCCAGGTCATCGCCGGCGGCGACGTGACGGAGTCGGTGTTCGACGACGACTCCATGGCGAAGCAGGACGTGGCATTCCTGCGTGCCGTCGAGGAGAAGGACCCCGGACTCATCCGCTCCCCGTACGCCGACGCCCTGAGGACGCTGGCCGCGACCGCGGCCCACCGGGAGTCCGCCCGCACCGGCACTCCGGTCCGGGTCGGCGATCTCCTGTCGGCCGAGGCACGGCGGGGAGGCGATGAGTCGTGACCCACGTCGGCTTGAACCTGGATTCCGTCGACGCCTCCCGAGGCCTGGACAAGGTCTTCGGAGAGATCAGGCGGCTCGGTTTCAGCTTCGCCGAGGCGTCGGCGAAGATCGAGACCGGGGCGGCGACGCTCAGCGCCGTGGCCGACACCGCCGCCCGGCACGGCGTGGCCGTCCGATCGGTCGTCCTCGCCGAATTCGCCGCCCTGCCGAAGCTGCCCGCACCCGAACGACACGAGACGGTCGCCGGTCTCGGGGGCCTGATCGAGACGTGTGCCGCCGCGGGGTACGGCCCGATCCTGATCCCCGCACGTGTCGTCGAGGACGAGTACGACCGGTTCCGGGTCTACTCGGAGGCACTGGACGAGCTCGCACCGATCGCGGACGCGTCGGGGGCCTGCCTCGCCGTCGAGTTCGTCGGCGGCGCCGACCCCTACGAGGTCGCCCGCCTGGTGGAGCAGAGCGCTCACGACAACGTCGGGCTCTACTTCGACATCGGCAACTGCCTGTATGCCGGAGTCGATCCCGTCGCCGCGCTGTCCGATCTGCTGGGACTGGTCCGGCAGATCCACCTCAAGGGTGGTCCGGTGACCCCGTTCGCTGCGATGCCGCTCCGGCGGGTGCGGGAGATGCTGGAGGAACGGGACTACTCGGGGCTGTGCGCGCTGGAGATCGAACCGGCGTGCGCCTTCGAAGTCCTCCGCGACGCGGCCGCCACGTTGTGGATGAACGACTTCCAGAAGGCCGATCCCCGATGACGCCGACCGCGGACCGGCCCCGGGTCGTCCTCTCCTTCGACGTCGAGGACGTCGTGACGGCCGAGAGCGACGACGCAATCGTGTGGCTGGCCGACCTGATCGGGCGCCACGGGATGTCAGCGGGCTTCTTCCTCACCGGGGACAAGGCGCGGGCGCTGGCGGAACGGGGCCGGACCGACGTCGTGAACGCCCTTCGCGGACACGACATCGGCTTCCACTCCGACCGTCATTCGAGACACCCCACGATCTCCGAATACCTCGAGACCCGCACATGGGACGAGGGCAGGGCGGAGGTGATCGCCCGCGAGGCGTCCGGGGCGGACTTCCTGCGCGACCTCACCGGCCGGCGGCTGTGGGCGTTCGCGACGCCCGGCACGTCCTGGGGGCCGCAGATCCCGGCCACGGTCGCGGAGTTGGGCATCTCGTCGCACGTGCACTCGTTCAGCCGCATCCCGTCGGACGACCAGCCGCACTGGTACGCCGGCGCGCTCTGCTTCGCCCGGCGTTCGATGATCGGCCCGGTCGAGGACGACCTCGCCGACGCCGCACGGTTCGCGGCCCTCCTGGCCCGGATCCGGCTGCTGGTGGCCGAACGCGCCGCCGCCGGCGGCGTCGTCCACCTGTACCTCGGGCATCCGACGATGTTCGTGAACGCGGAGTTCTGGGACGCGGTGAACTTCGCGGACGGCCGCAATCCGGACTCGCCGAGGCTGCGCCGACCCGTGGGCAGGTCCCGGGAGTCGACCTCTCTGATGCTCTCCAACCTCGACCTGCTTCTGACCGAGTTGAGCGACTTCGCCGATGTCGTCCCGTTCTCCGAGGTCGTCCGGTCCCTCGCCGGCGCCCGCCCCGGGTTCGACGACGGCCGGCTGGCGGCGGCTGTCGGTGAAGCCCGCGAGGCGGGGACGGTGACGGTGACGTCCACGTGGGCTTCACCCGCCCAACTGACGTACGTCCTGTGCCGCGAGCGGGCAGGCCGCGGCCTCGTGGCCGGTGACCCGCTGCCGGAAGTACTGGGACCGACCGATCCCGCCGATCCTCGGGAGCTCCCGGCGAATCCGCCGGCCGTCCGCCCGGCGACCCTGCGCGCCCTCGCGTCCGGCCTCTGTCAGCACGTCGAGACGCGGGGAACGCTGCCCCGGTCGGTCGCCCACTCCGACACGGTGCTGTCGATAGGGGCGCTCTACCGCACGCTGGTCGACGCCTGGCGGCGGCCGAAACCGGCCGAAGAGGGCTGGATCCCCGTCCGGACCGGGCGCGACGCGCCGGACGTCGGCGCCGAGATCGCCGAGCACTACGCGAGGCGATCGACCCGGTGGCTGCACTCCCCGGCCCTCGATCCCGCGCCGCTGGCACAGCTGGCGGACGCGCAGAGCTGGTCGTTGCGCCGAGGAGCGGGGTCGTGACGAGCCCGGCAACCGGGAGGCGGCACCCCCGGACCCCGCTGCACCACCAACTGGCGTGGATCTGGCAGGAAGTCCTGGGCTGCGATCGTCCGAACCTGGACGACGACTTCTTCGCGCTGGGCGGATCGTCGATCAACGCGGTGGTCTGCGCCACCGAGGTCAACGCCCGCCTGCGGTCCCAGCTGTCGCTGATCTCCTTGTTCGAGGCACCGCTTTTCGAGCAGTTCGCGGACATGGTGCGCGACGGGGGGTCGAGTGCGATGTCCTCCCTCGTCATGTGGCCCGACGCGCCCGGACCCTGTCTCGTCTACGTGCCCAGCGCCTGGGGCCAGGACTTCAGCGCGCAGCGGTTCCTCAGGCCGTTCGGGCGGCGCGCGCTGGCCCTGCGTCCGCCGGGGCTCGAACCGGGCGAGACACCGCTGGCCGACCTCGAAGACCTGGTGGCCTTCGGGCTGGACGAACTCCGGGCCGCGGGGCAGCGGGAGGTCTTCCTCGTCGGCTACTCGTCAGGCGGCTTCATCGCCTACGAGGTCGCGCGACGGGCCGCCGCCGAGGGGCTTGAGGTCCACGGGGCGCTGCTGCTCGACCCGGGCGAGGTACCGGACCTGGGGCGGATGGCGGAGGTCGAGGCGAACGCCATCGCCGAGATCATCGACCAGGTGCACCGGGACCGCGTCCGTCAGGGCGACCGGATCCCGGCCGGGCCCGCGCTCGCGGCCGATCGGATCACGTCGTCCGGTGCCGCCCGGGCTCTCGACGACGCGCTCCGGGCGCTGGGCGCCGATGCCGACCTCATCGGGCACTACCAGCGCAGGCTCGGCGTCTTCACAGCCCACGTGCGCGCGCTCCAAGGGTTTCCGGTCAACCCTTCCACGCTGCCCGTCACCATCGTCGCCGCCGAGGGGGCCGACGTCGCCGCATGGCGGCACGCCGTTCCCGCGCTCACGGTCGTGGCGACGGAAGTCCCCCACGCCGACCTGCTGTCGGACGCCGCGCTCGCCGAAGGCCTCGCGAGCCGGTTCTGAAGTCACACAGGCGTCGCCCCCACCCACGCCCACCACGAGGAGAAAGCCGGACCATGCCCGACGAACGCCGCAGGGTCGCCCTGTACTGGCACAACGGCCGCAGCCTCGGCCACACGTCCAGCACGGCCAAGGTCGCCCACTACCTGCTCCGCTCGCCCGAGCCGTACTCGATCGCCGGCGTCACCGGGGCGTACCGCGGCCTGGACCTGCTCCCCGCCGAGGTCGACGTCGTCAAGATCCCGTCGTTCGCCAACTTCGACGACCCGACCGGCTGGAACCTGCGGCCGCGGCTCGCCGTCCCCGAGGACGTCCTGCATCGGGTCCGCAGGGACCTGATCACGGTCTTCCTCGATCACTACCGGCCCGAGGTGCTGCTGAGCGACCACATTCCCCGGGGCGCCGAAGACGAGCTCGTCCCGGCCCTGGAGGCCGGATACGCCGAACACGCGGTGCTGACCCTGCGCGGCGTGCTGTTCGACCGGGCGAAGACGACGCGCGAGTACTTCTCGCCCGACCAGAGCCCGTGGATCCTGGACCACTACTGCCAGTTCAACGTGCACACCCACCGGGAGGTCTTCGATCTCGCGGAGTACTACGACGTCCCGAAGGAGGTGGCGGACCGCCTCCACTACACCGGCTATCTCGCCGAGCGGTATCCGTTCAGCGCCGCTCAGTCCCGCGAAGCGCTGGGCATCGACCCCGACGCGCGTCTCGTCGTCGCCGCCATGGGCGGCGGCCAGGGTGCCGGCGGTCTGTGGCGGGCGCTCTCCGCGGCGCTCCAGCGCCGACGCGGGCAGTTCGACCGGGCCCTGCTGGTGCCCGGGCCCTACCTCGAGCCGGGCGACCGGCTGGCGCTCGGGCAACTCTGGGCGGAGGACCCGGGCGTGGAGATCCGCGACTACGAACCGGACCTCCTGCCCTGGCTGCGGGCCTGCGACCTGTTCATCGGGGCCGCCGGGGCGAACATGCTGGGCGAGGTCCTGGCGACCGGGGCCAATACCCTGGCCATCCCCCGCCAGCTGCGGGAGTCGGAGCAGCACATCCACTCCGAGCGCCTCCAGGACCTGGGGCTGCTGCGCAAGGCCGACCGCGCCGACGTCCTGGCCGGCGCCCTGGACGACCTGGTGCCGCGGGCGCTCGCCGACCCCCTGGCCCCCGACGGCACCCGCTACCTCTGGGATGGCGGATCCTATGACCGGCATCTGCCGGGCGGCCCCGTCGGCACCCGGTGCGCCTGTACCCCGTCCGGGGCACGGCCGGCGGCGGAGCGATGAGCGCAGGCGGGTGCGCCGTCATCCGTTCGGGGACGGTGATCGGCGCCGGGAGCGGGCGGTCAGGCGTCGGCGACGTCGTGATCTGCCGAGGCGTGGTCCGCGACCGCTGCCCGCACGACGACGACCGCTTACGTGTCGACGCGAGCGGCTGCGTGGTCGGTCCGGGGCTGGTGGACGTGCATGTCCACGGCGCCCTCGGCCACGACTTCACCGAACCCGACGCGGCCGCGTGGCGGGCGATCCTGGGAGCGCACCTGAGCGCCGGCACGACGACCGCGGTGGCCACGCTGGCGAGCGCCGCGCCGACCGTCACCGCCGCCGCCCTGGGGACCGCTGCGGCGCTGCTCACGGATCAGGGTGCACCGACGCTGGCGGGCGTCCATCTGGAGGGGCCCTGCATCGACGCGGCCCAGCGCGGAGCCCACGACAGCAGTGGGCTGCGATCGCCGGCCGAGCTGCTGCGCGAGCTCACCCCGCTGCCGGCCGTGCTGCGGATGGTCACTCTCGCGCCGGAGCTCGCCGGAGCCGACGAGCTCATCTCCCACCTGTCCGGGAACGGGATCCGGGTCTCGGTCGGTCACAGCAGCGCCTCTCCCGAGGTGCTGGAGCGGGCCCGCAGCCTCGGCGCGACCCATCTGGCGCATCTGTGGAGCGGCCAGTCCACTCTGACGCGTCCCGGCCTGGCCCGGATCCCCGGGCTGCTGGAGGCCTCGCTGGCGTCCGAAGGCCTGTCCGCGGAGGTCATCGCCGACGGCCGTCACCTGCCGGGGACGCTGCTGACCATCGCGTTGCGCTGCTTCGGGCCCGAGCGGCTGTGCCTGGTGTCCGACGCGACGGCCGGAACCGGACTCGCCGTCGGCCGGACCTTCCGGGTCGGGGCCGCCACCGGACGCGTCCACGACGGGTACGCGGCCACGGAGGACGGCGGGAGCCTGTGCGGAAGCGTGCTGCCGCTCGGCATGACGCTGCCTCGGATGCGGGCCCTGACCGGGGCTCCGGTGGCCGACGTCCTGACGATGGCGACCGCGACACCGGCCCGCACCGTGGGACTGTATCCCCGTAAGGGAGCGCTGTTGCCCGGATCCGACGGCGACGCGGTGATCCTCACTCCCGATCTGGAGATCCGGGACGTGATCCTGGCGGGCCGTCCGGTACCGGCCGTCACCCCGGACGGTCTCTGATGGCCAGGCCGATACGGGTGGTCCTGATCGGAGCCGGCACCCGGGCCCGGAAACTGTACGCACCGTGGCTCGCCGGCGCCGCGCCGTTCACGGCGATCCGCGCGACCCCGGTGGCCGTCGTCGACTCGGACCCGGACGCCGCCCGCAGCATCGCGTCCGATCTCCCGGGCGCCGCGGTCGCCCACGCGTCCGACGTCGACCGGGTCCTCGCCGACACCCGGCCGGATCTGGTGGTCGTCGCCTCGCCGGACGCCACACACCGGGACCACGTGGGCCGGTCCCTCACCGCCGGCTGCACGACGTTCGTGGAGAAGCCCCTGGCCACCACGGTGCGCGACGCGTTCGACCTCGTCGCGGAGGCCGACCGAGCGTCCGCGAGACTGCTCGTCGGGCACAACCTGCGGTTCACGAACGTCCACGCGGCGGTCTGCGAGTGGCTCGCGCAGGGACGGATCGGAGCCGTGGTCGACGCCGAGTTGCACTACACACTCAAGCCTTCGCACGCGCGGAGTTACTACACCCGGTGGCACCGGACCCGCGCCGCCTCCGGCGGCCTTGAGGTCACCAAGTCCTGCCACCACCTGGACCTGCTCGCCTGGTGGCTCGATTCCCGCCCGGCGAGCGTCCAGGCCGTCCTGAAGCGCGATCGCTACCTTCCGGGACTGGACAGCATCCCCACCGACGCGGACATCCATGACGGGATCCGCGCCGACATCCGGTACGAGTCCGGTGCGACGGCACGGTATTCGCTGACCGCCGACGCGCCGCGCGAGGGGTACCGCTGCACGCTGCGCGGTACGAGCGGCAGCTGTGTCATCGACTACGACACCTCCGACGGCCCTCACCGTGTGCGGTTCGATTCCGACCCGGGCGGCCGCGTCGTCCACCGGATCGACCGGGAGTACGGAACCCACGCCGGCGCCGACGCCCGCATGCTGTCGGCCCTCGTGGACACCGTCGTCGACGGCGGGCGGCGGGATTTCGCCACCGCCGTGGACGCCGCTCTCGCCGTGGCCACGGGCGTCTCGATGTTCGAGGCGAGCGAGCGAGGACAACGCATGAGCATCCCCCACCCGGTTTCCCACGGAGCAGCGGAATGACGACGACCAGTGTGCACACTCCCAACGGTTTGCGGCTCACCCACCACCGGCTCCGGACCGGCGAGGACCTCAGGGTCTGTGCCGCCGTGGACCAGGAAGTGGCGTTGATCCTGATCTCCGGGGAGCTCACCGCCACCGTGGACGGCGAGCGCCACGTGGTCGACCGGACCGACCCGTTCACCGCGCCCGCGGCCGGATGGCTCGTCCCGCCGGGTGCCGTGCTCACCGTCGCGGGAGGCCGGTCGGCCGCCGACGTGGGGGTGATCTCCTCGCCGGCTCCCGCCACACGCGAGCCGGCGCGCATCACGCCGATCACCGTTCCGGAGCCGGAGGTCCGCGGCAGGGGGTCGTGGGAGCGGCATGTCACGACCTTGCTGCAACCCCCGCAGACGTGCGGCGTGCTCCTCGGAGAGACCCTCGCCCACGACGGCCGATGGTCCACCTATCCACCCCATCGGCACCAGCTCAGCGACCCGCCGCGGGAGACCGCGCTCCAGGAGGCGTTCCTGTTCCGGGTGCGGCCTGACACCGGGTTCGGGATCTTCCTCACCTACGACGGATCGGTGCGGGACGCGCACACCGAGATCGTCACCGACGGCATGCTGGCCGCCGTACCCAAGGGCTACCACACCGTCGCCGTCGCGGGCGGACACGACATCTACTACCTGTGGGCGGCCCACGGGAGCGCGGACGACCACTTCGCCCTCCGCACCGACCCGGCCCACGAATGGCTGCTCGACCGCTGAGGCGTGCGGCAGACGCAGCGACCCCTTCCCGGAGACTTCCATGACCCCTGACACATCAGCAGATCCGATCGCCGACACGCCCGCTGCACAGCAGGCCCCCGCCGTCGTCCTCCTCCTGCGCCACTTCACGGTCGGCGGGCTCGAACGCGTCCTGCTCTCCCACGTCCGCATCCTCATCGAGGCCGGGTACCGGGTCACGGTCTGCGTCCTCGAGCCCGGCCGCGGCAACGTCCTGGTCGCCGAACTCCTTTCCGAGGCACGACTGGTCGTCGCCCCCCGTGCCCGGCTGCGCCGTCTCGCGTTCCTCGAACGGCTGGTCCGCGACACCACGGTCCTGATGCAGCTCGGGGACGGCCGCCTGTATCCGTCGATCCGCCCCGCGCTGCGCAACGCCCGTACGGTGGTCAGGTTCTGTCATTCCGACTACTCCCACAACCGCACCCGCCGGAGGAACCTGCTCGACCGCGCGCTCTCCCGCGGCGAGGACTACATCGTCGCGGTCGGCGGCCGCTCGACCCGGTTCCTCCTCGACGACGTCGGGGTGGCCGCCGGGAAGGTCCGAACCCTGACCAACGCCGTGGAGCCACGTTCCGCCCCGGCCGAGCCGCCGTCCTGGGACTGGTCCCGGGACCGCTACTTCGTCGCGATCCAGAGCCTGTACCCCCACAAGGGGCACGACGCGCTGCTGCGCGCGTTCGCCCAGGCGGCGGCCCGGACGGACGAGGTGATCCGTCTGGTCGTCATCGGCGAAGGTGACCAGAACATCCCGCTCTACCTGCTCGCGAACCAGCTCGGCGTCGCCGACCGGGTGGTCTGGCTCGGCGCCGTGTGGCGGCGGGACCTGGTGGACAGCATCCTGGCCGGCGCCGTCGGGTTCGTCTCGATGAGCCGCTTCGAGGGGGTGCCGATATCGGTCCTGGAAGCGCGCCAGCACGGCCTCCCCCTCGTTCTGACGGACATCCCGGGCCATCGGGACGGCGCCGGGGCGTCGCCGGCCGTCTTCACGGCGGTCGACGACGTGGACGCGTTCGCGGCCGAGCTCCTGACGGTGCTGCAGACGTCGGCCGAGCCGGATGCCCGACGCCATGTCGATGGCACGATTCTGACCGAGGAGTGGGAGCGCTACCGGCAAGGTTTCCTGGACATCGTCGCCGAAGCCGGCGGCGTCCGTCCCACACCTCCCGCGGCCGGTCGGGCAGCCCGGTGACATCTCACGGATGACTCGGAGCCGAGTCGATCGGACCCGGTCTCTGAACGGTTTTGTGGAAAGGAAGCACATGGCGTCTCTCGGATTCTCCGACCTGAGCCACGATGCACAGCTCGACCGCCTCGAGAGCCTGGCGCGGGACGCCTTGTCCGAGCACTACGGCTTCGACGGCGCGTTGTTGGCCATGGAAGCCCAACAGTACGAGGACAACGCCGTGTGGCGGGTCACGGAGCGGGGATCCGACGCGGCGTTCATGGCCCGGCTGTCCGTTCGCGACGGCCGCTCCGCCCGCCAGCAGCAGAGCGAGATGAGGTGGCTGGAGTCGCTGGCGGCCTCCGGCACCGTCGCCGTCCCCGAGCCGGTCAAAGCCGGCGACGGAGGCTTCGTGGTGCCCGTGGCGGTCCCCGGACACGGCGAAGCCTCCTCCCTCGCGGTGTTCCACTGGGTGCCAGGGACTGCCGACCCCCCGTACCAGCGACCGGGGACGGCCGAGAGCATGGGCTCGGTCACCGCCCACCTGCACGAAAACGCCCTGGAGGTGTCCCTTCCGGACTTCGACCGCCCGGTGTGGGACGTCCGGACCATCCTCCTCGACGGTCACGCCCTGACCTCCGAGGCGGCCCGGCGACAGCTCGGCGACCAGGGCGTGGCCACGTTGCGGGACATCGCCGCGTCGATCACGCCGCTGCTCGAGTCCGGCGAACCGGGCGACAGCGGCCGGATCCACGCCGACCTGCACCGGGGGAACATGATCGCCCTGCCCGACGGCAGTGTGGGCGTCATCGACTTCGACGACTGCGGCACCGGCCGCTTCCTCCTCGACATCGCCACGGTGCTGTCCTCCGTCTACCGGGCCGCGGGAGGCGAACCGGAGGCCTACGCGGCGTTCGCCGACGCGTACCTGGCCGGCTACTCCCGGGTCCGACCGCTGCCGAAGGGCTTCGACGACCTTCTCGAGGCACACCTGCTGCTACGCGACACGATCATTCTGAACTTCGTCACGGCGGCGGTGCCGGTCAACGCGGCGGTCGCCGAATGGGGCCCGCAGCGGATCGCCGGAATCCTCGCGTCGATGGCGGAACACCTGGAAGGCCGGCCCTATCCAGGAACGATTCGTCGGCAAGGAGTACATCCCCAGTGACCATGAATCCCGGCCCAACCGCGGTCCGCCCACCGGCGACTGCGGGACAGACCTCCATGTTCTTCGCCGAGCAGCGTGCGCCGTCCGCCAGTGCGTACAACGCGCCCACGGTCATGCACATCCGAGGGCCCGTCACGGATGCCGACCTGGCGGCGGCGGGTCGGCGGCTGATCCGGCTGACCCCCGGGCTGCGAGCACGCTTCGGCATAGACCCGGACACCGGAGGGGTGGTCCAGTGGATCAGCCGCGAGGTCCCGGAGGTGGAGACGGTCGAACTGCCCGGCCTGAGCCCGGAGGCGCTCGCGGACTACGCGGTGAGCCGGGCCGGTGAGCCGTTCGAGTCCGACGAGGGCGCGTTGGCACGGGTGATCGCGGTCCGGCTGGGCGGCGACCGCACCGCCCTGATCGCGATCACCCACCACCTGGTCTACGACGGTGTCGGCTATCTCGCGCTCGTCCGCCGCATGGGCGACGCGGTCGCCGGCTCGCTCGTCGGACAGGACGAGGCCCGGCATCTCGACCTCGTCCGTCGGGTGGTGTCCGCGGAACGGGCCGCCCGCGAGGAGGACGCCGAGCACTGGCATCAGCGGGTGCCGCTCGGCGTCCGTCCCGCCCCGTGGGAATCCGGCGACGGCGGATCAGCGGCCGACGACGGCCGACGCCTGGTCCCGCTGACGGCGGCGCAGACCGCTCGGCTCCGGCACTGCGCCGACGAGATCGGAACGGGCCTCTTCGCGTACCTCATGGCCGCGGTCCATCGTGCGATGCCGGTGGCCTCGGGGGATCCCACCTACGTGTGCGCGGCGACTTCGGTCCGGCCCCGCGAGGGCGACTGGAGCGACGTGCTCGGCTACTTCGTCAACGAGGTCCCGCTGCGCGCGGACTCGCGCGACGCGCCCCCCGGAGAGCTGGCGAAACGGAACGCCGGTCTGTGGCGGGCCGATCTACGCCGCCGCACCTTCCCCTTCACCGATCTGGCGGGCCGGACCGCACCCGGCAGGGACGCCCGGGCCACCCGGCTGAACAGCGTCATGGCCAGTTATGTGCGACTGCCCGAGGTGATGGAGCGGGAGTCGGGCGGCTTGGCCATGTCCACCACGATCTACCCCCGGTATCCGTCGGCGAAGAACGACCTCGGAGTCCGGTTCTTCCAACGCCCCGACCGCCTGGACATCGAGGTGCAGTGGGGCCGGAGCCTCCCCGCGGGACTCGGGCGCCGGTTCACGCACACGCTCACAGAAGTGCTCACGGAGTCGCGCACCGAACCGCGTCAGGAGGCGCTCGAGACATGACGGCGAGCACCGGTCTGCGCTTCGAGGTCCTCGGGCCGGTGCAGGTCACCCACGGCGAGCGGCAGTGGCCCGTCCGCTCCCGCCGGCAGCGGGCGATCCTCACGGTTCTGCTGCTGAACCGCGGCAGGACGGTCGGCCTCGACACGCTGGCCGAGGCGGCCTGGGCCGGCCCGGCGCCGCCGACGGCCCGCAACCAGGTCCAGATCTGCATCTCCGCGATCCGCAAGTCACTGAGCCGGCTCGGGGGCGTCGGCCTGCTGCACACCACGCCCCCCGGCTACCTCCTCGACGTGTCAGCCGAACAGGTCGACCTCGAGCTGTTCCGGGACCGGACCGGCCGGGCCGCGGCCGCGGCCGACCGGGGTGACCCGACCGCGGCTGTCGCGCTGATGCGGCAGGCCGTCGCACTGTGGCGCGGCCCGTTCGGCGCCGATCTGGAGAACATCGCGTTCACCGGGACCATCAGCCGCCTCGAGGAGGAGCTCCTGGCGGCCTGGGAGTCGTACAGCGAACTGGAGTTGGGCCTGGGGAGACCGGAGCAGCTCCTCGCCGGGCTCGCCGAGCAGGTGGAGCGGTATCCGTTCCAGGAACGGCTGCGCGTCCGCTACGCCGAGGCCCTGTCCCGTACGGGTCGGCGGGCCGAGGCGCTGGAGGTGTGCCGGGCCGGCTGTCGACTGCTCGGTGACCAGCTCGGGCTGCCGCCGGGGGCCGAACTGCGGGCGCTGGAAGCGGACCTCGCAGCTCCCGCGCATGCGGACGCCTCGCCCGTCCGGTCGGGGATCGTGAGCCGATCGCCGGCGGTCCCCCCTCGCCAGACGCCCCGTGACCTCGACGACTTCACGGGACGTCGCGGCCTCGTCGAGAAGGTCGAGGCGCTCTTCGCCCGGCGGGCCCCGGTCGTCGCCCTGCACGGCGCCGCGGGCAACGGCAAGAGTGCGCTCGCGGTGCACGTGGCGCACCGGTTGGCGGAACGGCGCTTCCGGGACGGGCAGCTCTACATCGATCTGCGGGGCAGCACTCCGGACCCCGTGCCGCAGGCGGACGCGCTGCGCCGCTTCATCCGGGCGTTCGGGGTCCCGTGCGACGCCGTCCCCCGCGACGTCGACGAGCGCGCCGACCTGTATCGCAGCCTGCTGGCCGCCCGCGACGTCCTCGTCGTCCTCGACGACGCCGCGTCCGAGGCTCAGATCCGCCACCTGGTGCCGGGCGGCAGCCGATGCGGCGTGGTGATCACCGCCCGGACGCGGCTGCCGGGGCTTCCCGGACCGCACTGGGCCGAAGTCGGCGCGCTGTCCGATGACGACGCGCTCGGCCTGCTGACCGCGGTGATCGGGCGGGGCCGGGTGGCCGCCGAGCCGGGGGCCGCGCGCCGCCTGGTGCGCCTCGCCGACGGCCAGGCGCTCGCGGTCCGCATGCTCGCCGAACGGCTCGCGGCCCGACCGCGCCGGCAGCTGGCCGAGATGCTCCTCAGCATGCAGGATCCGAGGGCGGCGTGGAGCACGCTGCGTCTCGGAGACCGGGACGCGTTCTCCGGGATCGAGGCGGAGTTCCGGGCACTCCCCGCGGAGATGCTCAGGACGGTGCTCCTCACGGCCGGACGCGCGGGCCCGGCCGACGCGGAGAGCCTGGCCGGGGCCCTCGAGAGTCACCGGTCCACGGCCCAGCACATCGTGGAGCGCCTGGTGGACGGGCATCTGCTGCACGAGGTCCCCGGCGGGTCGCCCGGCCGGGTCCACTACCGGGTCCCCAACCTGGTCCGGGCCTACCTCTACGGGCACACGGACCGGACCGTCCATCAGGGATTCATGGCGGAGCAGACCAGGCGGAGTTCCGACGTGTAGCGTCGCCCCTGCGCATCGGGGAGCCAGCACTGGTCGGGCGTCGGGAGCATCTCGCTCACCCGCAGCGAGCCGTCCCGGTCGGCGGCAAGCGACCCGCGGACCATCTTCGCGGCCAGGCGCACCGAGGCCGGGCTGGCGAAGTCGAGGAACATCGGCTTGATCTCGCCCGTGACCAGGAAGAACACCTGCTGGGGGAGCCCGTTCTCGCGCTGCCAGCGCCAGGCGGCCAGGAACTGGGCCGCGTCGTCGGCGACGGCCGGCCAGGTGAGGCCGGCGCACTTGAAGGACCAGGACTCCCGGGCGACCACCAGCTCGTCCACGGTGATCCGGGGACTGTGGGAGCCGGCTGCGGTGAGACCGAACGCGCTGACGATGACGCCCGAGAGGTACTCGCCGACGAACTCCAGGAGGTCCCCCCGCAGTTCGCCGTTCCGCTCCGCCACCGTCAGCCGGTCACCGACCCTCCTGACCACGAGGTCGGCGGCGGGCACGATCCGGCCGGGCACGCCCGTCGTCCGCGCGTGCATGGACCAGTACGCGTAGTCCTCGCTCAGGAGCGCCGGCGGATACGTCCGCGAGGTGACGCTGGCCGAGTAGCGCGACGGCACCGGCACGACCCGGCGGCCGGCGTGGAGCGCCGCCGCACACGCCATCTGCCGGGCGGGGTCGGGGTGCGTGTTCACCAGGGGGCGGGATTCCAGCGTGTTCATCGCCGGATGCACCTCACCGAGGACCACGAAGTAGTCCCCGCGCGCGATCGCCTCGGCGTCTGCGGCGGCGATGAGGAGGTCCGGCGAGTGGTTCTGGGCGGAAGACCATCGCGCCGGCCCGCTGGGGAACTCGGCGCGGACCCGGTCGGCGATGTCGCGGGCCCGGACCCGGTGCCGTCCGGCACCGGGCTCGGCGGCCAGGATCCCGGTCCACTTCGCCCGCAGCTCCTCCGACAGTTCGGCCACCAGCTGCGGCATGCTGCGGTGCCCGAACTCCAGGCCCCTGGTGGCCGCGCCCACCAGGTGGTCGAGGGTGACTTCGCCGTCCCCCGACTTCACCCGAAGGCGTTCGTGGAGGACGCAGAGCCAGTCCTCGTACTGCGCCCCGACGCGGTCGACCAGCCAGGCCGCGCTGTCCAGGACCAAGCCCAGCGGCTCGGCGATCCGATCGAGCACGCCGGCTCCGAGGACGAGGTCGAAGTCCCGGGTGGTGTCCTCGTAGACCAGCGTCCTCCCGGCGTAGGTTTCACCGCTGCGCCGCACCGCGCTCTCGCCCGTGATCCGTTCGAACGCGCCGTTCAAGTCGTCCATGGCGCGCTCCAACGCGTCCACGTCGCCGGCGCCGGCCGCGATCCGGTCCCGGCCGGCGATCAGCTCGTCCAGGTCCGACAACATCCTGGTCCGCGCCGGTCCGTCCGCCAGCTCCAGAACCCGGTCCCGCAGCCGGTGCTCCGGATGCGCCTCGAACGGTCCGGCCAGGCTCATGACGACCATCCCGCGCTCCGCCAGGGCGCCGAGCCGTCGGAGTGCGTCGCCCTCCGGCGAGGTCTCCGCGAGCTGGGCGACGGTTCGCGATCCGTCGCAGCGGAGCAGCAGGTCCAGGTCCTCGGCCGACAGGTCGGGGGTCCGGCCGCGCGGGCCGCGCACTCCGGTCTCCCGGACCGACCAGTGTTCCGCGACGACCGGCCGCAGGCCGGGGACGATCTCCGGGTCCTGGGACCACAGCCCGGCCAGGGTGTCGATGACCCACCATTCGAAGAACACGGCCCGGGAGCGGACCAGCGCGGGCCCGGCGTCCACCGTGAACGTGGGGCCGCCCGGTGCGATCCGCGCCCAGGCCACCGGGCCGAAGAACCCGACGGTGTCGTTCTTCGTGGTGTAGCGCTGGATGTAGCTCGTCAGCGCTGTCATCCGCCGCCGACGCTTCCCTTCGGACATGTCCTCGTCGGTGACGAGCTTCCTGAGCGTCTTCGCCGCCTGAAGGTTCTGCCACGTCAGCGCCTCGGCGTAGAGCGGACCGGCCAGGAGCTCACGCATCGTCGCGACCGAGCGGTCCGCCGCGGCGGCGAAGACCGGGGCGAACTTCTCCTGGTCCCCCTGGTCCGGCTCACGGTCCGCCGCTGCCGCCAGCTCCCGATCGCCCAACGCCAGGGCATCGGCCACCGGGAACCCGGCGCCGCGCAGGACGAAGTCGGGCTGAATCCGCCACCGGGTACGGCCGAGATCGATCAGACCGGCCGCGCCGTGGTCGGAAGACCGTGCGTCAGAGTCCGACGCGTCCCCGTCCGCAGAGATCGGAACCTCCTCGTGATTCAACGCCCTGCCCCTCCATGAGCGGTCTGCGGGACTCGCCAGGCTTCGGCGAGCTGGACCCGCGGGTACCCTCCCAGGATCTTCGGAGGCGCTTTCGACACCTTTTCGCCGGACGGCGGGCGAAAGCGAGGGGAAAGGCCGCGTTCCTAGCATCCACCTCGCAAGGCACCCCGATCAGCGCTGCTCCCGAAGCAGCCCCAGGAACAACCGGAGGCTTCATGGCGACCACGACGGAACACGGGCCGGTGGTGGCGGACATCATCGGCATCTTCGCCGGCATCCTCGACGCCGACGGTGAGATCAGCCCGGACTCGGACTTCTTCGAGTCCGGCGGGAACTCGGTGCTGGCCGGCGTCCTCGTCGCGAAGCTCCAGAAGGCGTTCCAGGCGAAGGTGACGATCCGCGAGGTCTTCGCCGCGAGCACGCCCGTACAGCTCGCCGACGTCGTCGTCGCCCGTGCGGCCGCGCCCCGCTGACCGTCGGCCTCCGACCGCGCCAGAGGCCGACCCCAGGCGCACGGCCGCGACCGGTCGGCGGGACCTTCGGCTGTACCTCACCGGTCAGGTGGTCTCCAGCCTCGGCTCGTCGTTCACGGCCTTCGGCCTCCCACTGCTGGTGTTCGAGCTCACGGGCTCGGCCTGGAACCTGGCCCTGACGACGCTGTCGACGTTCCTCCCCTTCGTGTTGTTCGGGCTGGTGGTGGGCGCGTGGGTCGACCGGGTGGACCGGCTGCGCGCGCTCGCCTGGTCGAACGCGACGCGAGGCGTGGTCATCGGCATGATCCCCGGCCTGTGGCTCGTCGACGGCCTGAACGCCGTCTGGCTGTACGGCATCGCGTTCGCGAACACGTCGCTCGGCCTGGTGTCCCGAGCGGTCGACGGCACCGCGGTCCCGGCGCTCACCGGGAGGAGCAACCTTGCGGCGGTGAACGGCAGGCTCCAGGGGTGCTACGCGGTGGCCTCCGTGTTCGGCCCGGTCATCGCCGGCGCTCTCGTCGGCGGCGGCATGCCGGTCTCCTGGGTCTTCGGGTTCGACTCGGCTTCCTTCTTCGTCTCGACGCTCGCACTGAGGATGATCCGGACTCCCTTCAACGGACGCCGCCGCCGTACCGGGGCGACGGTCCGGGCTGACATCAGCGCCGGTGTACGCCTTGTCATGGGGCATCCTGCGCTTCGGAGCGTCGCGATGCTGTCGGTCTTCTTCAACATCCTGAGCGGGACTATCTGGTCGCAGATCGTCTACTTCGCCCATGTGCACCTCGCCGCCGACGGCACCCAGGTCAGTCTGCTGTTCGCTGCGGACGGCGTCGGCATCGGTGCCGTGACCTTCGCCGCGGGCCGGATCACCCGGCGCCTCTCCTTCCGCAGCGTCATCCTGGGCATGCCCACCGCGTGGGGCTGCCTCATCTTCGCCATGTCCCGCAGTTCCTCGTTCTGGCCGTCCTGCATCCTGTGGGCGGCGGCCGCCGGGTTACCCGTCCTGTTCGCCATCCGCACCCTCACACTCCGCCAGAGCATCGTGCCCGAGGAGTACCTGGGACGAGTCCAGTCCGTCGCCATGGTCATAGCCGGCGCCGGACAGCCGATCGGCGCGCTGGGCGGCGCCTGGCTGATCCAGCGGACCGACCGGGTCGCGGACGTCTACGCGGGCATCGCGCTCGCCGTCGTGGTGAGCACCCTGTCGTTCTGGGCGGGCCCGCTCGGCAAGCCCGACAGAGTTCTCGTCCCGGACGTGCCGGCCGAGGGATGCCGCGGTGAAGCTCGACCGTCCGCTTGAGGTGCGATGTCCCGTCGCGGACGCCTCGCTCCGAGGGGGGCGTTGCCGCTAACCGGAAGGAGGAGGTCATAGGCCGAAGTCGCCCACGGCTTCGGGCATTTCCGGGCGCGCGTTCGGGTACGCGTCCTACGATGGTGCTCCGGGCACGGGGCCTCGGCACGGGTGAGGTGGGGGCCGCCGGCACCGTGGTCGGTCAACAGGGGAGGACGGATGGATCCGCTGGCACTGGCAGCCGGATCCGCGTTGGTGGGCGCCATGGCCACCGACGCGTGGCAGCAGGCGCGTTCGGCGACCGTGGCACTGTGGCGCAGAGTCCGGCCGGAACATGCCGACGACGTGGGGAGCGACCTGGACGTTCTTCGCCGTCAGGTGCTGGCCGCGCGGGTGGCCGAGGACGCCGATACCGAGCAGGCACTGGCCGCGCCGTGGCGCCTGCAGCTCCAACAGCTCCTGCGCACCGTGCCGGGATTCGCTGACGAGCTGCGCCGCCTCCTCGACGATCACCTGTTGCCGATGCTGCCCGAGGAGCGACGGGAGGGGCCCGCCCAGGTCGTCATGCGGGCGGAAGCCCACGACCACGCACGAGTCTTCATGGCGGGCCGGGACCAGCACATCACGGGTGAATGACCGAGCCAGGGGATGAGGTCCCCCCGTCGCGGGTGACCCGGATGGAGGCGACCGCGCACGGCCGGGCGAAGGTCTTCCAGGCGGATCGGGACATTGTCATCCGCACCATCAACATCAGGGCCGGGAAGAGCGTCCCGCTCGTCGCCGCCCTGCTTGTGGCCGTACCGCTGGCCGTACTGGTTCTCTCCTTCGTGCCGGTCGGCCAGGTGCTGGGAAGCCGGGGCGGGGTCACCTGGCTGATCGTGGGGATGGCCGCGTCGGCGGCGGCGTCCCTTCCGCTGCGCAGAGAGTGGCAGCGGCTGCGCCGGGCCCGGTTGAGCACGAGTCCGGAGCTCAGACAGCGCCTCGCCGAGCAGATGGACGCAGCTGCCGAGAACCTGGCCCATGAGGTGCGCCGCGAGTGCGAGCGGGAGGAGGCCGTCCGCCGGCTCGGCCACCCGCAGCCCCTCGCGGTGCGTTGGCTCACCGCGGAGGCCTTCTCCGATCACTGGGCCAGCATCCGGGCAGGTGAGTCCGACGAGCCGCTCGACCTCGCGGGAGACTCCCGCGACGTAGCCGCGCTCTACTCCCGTGTGCCCTCCGGGCGCCTGCTCGTGCTCGGCCCGGCTGGGAGCGGCAAGTCCGTCCTCGCTCTGCGCCTGGCCCTGGAGTGTCTGACGCTGCGACAGCCCGGCGCACCGGTCCCGGTGATCCTCCGGCTCGCCTTGTGGGATCCGACCACGGAAGGCTTCGCCGCTTGGGCGGTGCGACGCCTGGCCGCCGACTACCCGGCACTGGCAGCACGGAGCGTCGGCGGGTCGCGCCTCGGCGAGGAACTCCTCACTGCGGGGCGGCTGTTGCTGGTCCTCGATGGATTTGACGAGATCGACTCCACCGTCCGTGCCGCCGCGCTGAAGGCGCTCCGCAAGGAGCTGCGTCCATCGGACCGCTTCGTCATGACCAGCCGGATCGCCGAATACGACGAGGCGAGCAGGGCAGTGGGTTCGGCGCTGCCGGGAACGGCCGCAATCCGGCTGCAGCTCCTGTCGTTCGACGAGGTGGCCCGGTACCTCCGCCACAGCGCCGGCACGGCGACAGCCTCGGCCTGGGACGCGGTGCTCGCCCGGCTCACCGGTCCGCAGCCCGGTCCGCGAACCCGGGCGGCGCGCGAGGCTCTCTCCACTCCGTTGGGAGTCGCCCTCGCGCGCGCCGCGTACAGCAACACCGGACGCGACCCTGCCGAGCTGCTGGACATCCGGCGGTTCCCGGACAGCACCGCGATAGGGCATCACCTGCTGGACCAGCTCCTGCCCGCGCTCTACGCCGACCGCCCGGAGGAGGCACTGCGGCATCTCTCCTACCTCGCTGCCCGACTGGAGTCCCGGGGCGAACAGGACCTGGCCTGGTGGCGGCTGGGGTGGGTGTCGCGCGTCGTCGGCCGGGCGGTCGGCGCGCTGATCGCCTCGGCCGTGGTGGTTGGCGCCGTCCGGTACCTGTTCGGATCGGCTCAGGTGGATCTTGTCGAAGGGACAGCTCTGCCGGTCTGGCTCGTGTGCGCGGTACTCGGGCTGGCCGGTACCCTCGGCCTCGTCGTCTCGTTTCCCGAACTGCCGTGCACACCCCGCTTCTTCAGCCGCCCGAAGTCGTTCGTTCGACTTCTGTTGACCTTCATTCTGCCGTTCGGCGGCCTGCCGGTGCTGGCCGGCGCGGCGATGGGGGTTCCGGCGCTGGCCGTTCCGTGGTCCCTGCCCGTCGTCGGCCTCACCCTCGCGAACCTGTTTCCCAGGTGGCCGGAGGCGGCGGCGAGCAGCCCTCGCGAGGCTTTCCGGTCTGACCGCCGGGTGACCGTGGTCTCGCTGGGCCTGGCAAACATCGCCCGCTTCAACACGCCGGTGCTGCTGGCGGCCGGGGTCTGCGCGTTGCCCGTAGCGATGCTGCTGACGTGGCGGGATTCCGGCGGACGCGACGCGGTCGGTGCTGGCGACTGGGCCGTCGCCGTCGGCGCTTCAGCTCTCGCTCTCATGGTTCTCGGGGCGTCACTGTCGGCGTGGAGCGCCGCCGTGGCCTCCAGGGTCTGGCCGTGGCTCACAGGCCGTCTCCCCTGGGATGTGCCGGGGCTTCTGGACGACGCGCACCGGCGTGGCATCCTGCGCCAGGCCGGCATGGTCTACCGGTTCCGCCACCTCACGCTTCAGCAGCGGCTCGCCGCCCAGGCCGCACACGTGCCGTTCCACCGCGTGCCTTCCGCCGCGGCAGGGCGCATCCGGCGGCTCGCCAGGAAAGCCGCCGCGGCGCTGCTGACCGGCACGACCTTTCTCGGCGGAGTCGGCATGTGCACTGTCACGGCGGAGCTGCCAGGCGCGCCGGGGCCGCGATTCTCCGTGCCGCCGGCTTGCGAGCTTCTGGGCCCCGTCGAATTCCAGAACGTGCTGAGCGCCAGTCTCCACCCGGACGACTCCGTGACGCCGGCAGGCCGCCCGTGCATGTGGCTGCAGGACCGAGACCGAGAACTCCGCTGGCAGAGTGCGTTTCTCCAGGTGGAAGGCTATGAGCCCCGTGGTGGCAAAAGCGCGGTGCAGGCCGCGGAGTGGCACTTCTCGGCCGCTACGGACCAGGACTACCAGGCCTCCCGAATGACCCGCCGCGTCGTCGGACTGGGCAACGAGGCCATCACGACGGTGGCGCAGCGCAACGCCGCGGTGACAGTCGTTGTACGAGTCGACAACCTGATCCTCACCCTCGAGCTCATCCCGGAGCCCACGGACGCCTTCACAACGGACGACGAGGTGCAGCGCAGCGCCGGGGCCGCCGAGCGACTGGTGTACCTCGCCCTCGAACGGCTCGGCCCGCCCGGCACCCCAGCCGCGGGCTGAACGTGAGGTCGTCGTCCTCCGGTCCGCGGAACGCGCGGAGCGCCCGCAGGGCGCCGAACCCGCGAGAACCCCGCCGGCCGGTGCCTGAGCTGGAACTACGACGGCGCGTCGTACGTCGTAAAGGCGGGTGATCGGCCGGGGGGACAGGCCGCCTCGGCACGTTAGGCTGAACTTTCGGGGTGCGGCCTGGGTGCCGCCATCGGATCGACGCCGAGACCGCCGGCCAGGCACCGCCGCGTGCCGCCACCGCGGCTCGTCCTGCCACGGAGGTACTGGCCTTGCACATCGACGCCTGGATCGAGAGCGTCCCACCGGGTGCGGTCTACGCCCTGGTCGCCCTGATCATCGGGCTGGAGTCCCTGGGCATCCCGCTGCCCGGGGAGATCGCGCTGGTCTCGGCGGCGCTGCTGTCCGCGCGCGGTGTGGTCAGCCCGGTCTGGGTGGCCGTGTGCGCGATCCTGGGGGCGATCATCGGCGACTCGATCGGCTACTCGATCGGGCGCAAGGGCGGGAAGCCGCTGTTCGAGAAGCTGGGGCGGAAGTTCCCCAAGCACTTCGGGCCGGACCACCTGGCCACGGCCGAGCGCTCGTTCCAGAAGTGGGGCATGTGGGCGGTCTTCTTCGGCCGCTTCATCGCGCTCCTGCGCATCTTCGCCGGGCCGCTGGCGGGCGCGCTCAGGATGCCGTACTGGAAGTTCCTGATCGCCAACGTGCTCGGCGGTGTGGTCTGGGCCGGTGGCACCACGCTGCTGGTGTACCAGGTCGGCAAGGTCGCCGAGCAGTGGCTGAAGCGCTTCTCCTGGCTGGGCCTGGTCCTGGCCGTGCTGGTCGGCATCTCCTCGGCCTGGCTGATGAAGCGCCGGGCCGCCAAGGCCGCCCGGGAGCGCGAGGCCGAGGAGGCGGCGGCCGCGACCACCGCCGCGGAGCCCGCACCCGCCGTCGACTGACGGACCGCCGGAGCCGGCACACCGCCGGTTCTGCACGCGACTGCCTTCAACCTCTCAAGTAGGTTCGCGCGCTGGTTGCGGGCTCGGTGCACGGCTGGATTGTCAGTGGCTCCGGCTAGCGTCTGGGACATGGTGGTTCGGGCACCTTCTGCTGGGGCGGTGTCGTCGCCCGAGGGGGCGGCGACACCGTCCGGATCGGGGCTGCGCTCCTTCGACGCGCCGTTCCTCGTCCAGGGACCGTCCTGCGTAACGGTCCGCACGCGGTTGCGGCTGACGGCAGACGAGGCCACGGTGGTACGCGCTGTCGGCGTGCACCGGGGCTCCCTGGCCGGTCGGGATCTGGCGGCACGGTGTGGGGACGGGCTGGGGCACACCACCGAGCGGTGGCGGTGCGTAAGCGGGAGCTGACTGCGGAGTCGTCATCGCGGTGGGCGGGGAGCATTACGAAAGCCACCCACGACCAGTGGGCGCTGGCGCGGAGGGGCCAAGCCGCGCATCTGGAGACTCTCGAGACCGGTATCGCGGTGATCCGCCATCGGCTGTCCCTACCCGTCGGCGAGAAGGGGACCAATCGTGCTCCGGGTGGCTATCGGTCCCGCCAGGAGTGGCACGTGAAGTCCCGTCGTCTGGCCGTACTGGAGGAACGTCGGGGGAAGGTCGCCGCCGATCGTGTGGCCGGGGTCGTACATGTGGTCCGCGGAGCGAAGAGGCTCGCGAATACCCGCCACAACCTGGCCGCGGCTGATCTCACTGTCGGGCAGTGGCGGCAGCGCTGGGATGACGCGCGGATGTTCCTATCCGCCGACGGGGAGTCCGGGAAGCGGTACGGCAACGAAACCATCCGCGTCACCCCCCGCGGCACCGTGAGTGTCAAGTTGCCGGTCCCACTCGCCCACCTCGCAAACGACCGGCACGGGCGGTACACCATCACCGCGCAAGTGGCCTTCCGACACCGGGGTCGGGAATGGGCCGAGCACATCGAGGCCAACCGCGCTGTCGCCTACACCATCCGCCATGACAGCGACCGCGATCGCTGGTACCTGGCTGTCTCGTGGCAGCCCCCGGCAGTCCGCGATATCCCTCTGGCCGCAGTGCTGGCGTGCGGTGTGATCGGCGTGGACACCAACAACGATCACTATGCCGCCTGGCTCCTTGACACCCATGGCAATCCGATTGGTTCGCCACGCCGTTTCGACTATGACCTGACCGGTGGGGTGGACCGTCGGGATGCGCAGATCCGCCACGCGACCACGCGGCTTTTGCACTGGGCGCGGAAGTGTGGCGTCGCGGCGGTCGCAATCGAGGACCTGGACTTCACCGATGGGAAGACCCGGGAGAAGCACGGCCGCCGCAAGCAATTCCGGCAGCTCATCTCCCGCTTCCCGACAGCGCGGCTTCGCTCGCGTCTGGTGTCGATGGCCGCTGAGGCAGGCATCGCGATCGTCGCCGTGGATCCGGCGTACACCTCTCGCTGGGGTGCCGAGCATTGGCAGAGGCCGACCGGCACCCCAGCCCGGAAGACCACCCGCCACGAGGCCGCGAGCCTCGTGATCGGGCGGCGCGCACAGGGTCACCCGGCCCGGCGACGGACACAACCGCCCCGTAGCGACCGGAGTGATCGTTACGGGCATCGGAGCGTCCAGGCCCGGCCGGGGGACCCCGTGTGCGAGGAAGCCCGCCCCCGTCGTCCCGGACCGCGGACACGATCCGTAGCGCCCGGACGCGGAGTGAACGCGGTCAACCAGGACCCCCAAGACCGTTCGGGGTGTCCGGCTGATGCGGGGACCTGGCAACAGGACTTACTCCTGCGCAGTCCTAGGAACGGTAGCATCGAGCTACCCCGGCGGTGGCATGTAAAGCGGCAGGTGGAGGGCACAATGGCGGAGCAGGCGCAGCAGACGTGGGACGCGGTGGACGCGTACTTCTCCGAGAAGCTGGTCGGCCGTGATCCGGTGCTGGAGGCCGCGGTGGCCGCCGCCGACGCGGCCGGGCTGCCGCGGATCGCGGTGGCCCCCAACCAGGGCAAGCTGCTCCACCTGCTGGCCCTGACCCAGGGCGCCCGGCGGATCCTGGAGGTCGGCACGCTCGGCGGCTACAGCGCGATCTGGCTGGCCCGGGCGCTGCCCGCGGACGGCAGGCTGATCACCCTGGAGATCAGCCCGGCCCACGCCGAGGTCGCCCGGGCCAACCTCGCCCGGGCGGGGCTGCAGCAGGTCGCCGAGGTGCGGGTCGGCCGCGCCGCCGACGCGCTGGCCGCCCTGGTGGCGGACGGCGTCGAGCCGTTCGACCTGGTCTTCATCGACGCGGACAAGACGGGCAACCCCGAGTACTTCGCCCGGGCGGTCCAGCTGACCCGGCCCGGCTCGCTGATCGTCGTCGACAACGTGGTGCGCGGCGGAGCCGTGGCCGACGCCGGCAGCACCGATCCGGCGATCACCGCCACCCGGCGGCTGCACGACCTGATCGCGGCCGAGCCGCGGGTGACCGCGACGTCCGTGCAGACCGTCGGCACGAAGGGCTACGACGGGTTCACCCTGGCCCGCGTACAGAGCTGAAGTCGGTACACCGGCAGGCGAGAAAGCAAGGAGCGCGAACGGCATGCGAATCGGACTGCTGGGCACCGGCCCCTGGGCGGAGCGGGTGCACGCGCCCGTCCTGGCGGAGCACCCCTCCTACGAGTTCGCGGGCGTCTGGGCACGCCGCCCCGAGGCGGCCGACGCGCTCGGCGCGGCCCACGGCGTCCCCGGGTACGCGGACCTCGACCGGCTGCTCGCCGAGGTGGACGCCGTCTCCATCGCCCTGCCGCCGACCGTGCAGGCCGACCTCGCGGTGCGCGCGGCCGAGGCCGGCTGCCACCTGCTGCTGGACAAGCCGGTCGCGCTGACCGTCCCGGACGCGCGGCGCGTGGTCCGGGCGACCGAGGCGCACGGTGTCGCGTCGGTGGTCTTCTTCACCGTCCGCTTCGGCGGCGAGCAGATCCCGTGGATCGAGAAGCAGGCCGCCGCCGGTGGCTGGTTCACCGGCCGCTCCGACTGGCTCGGCTCGGTGTTCGCCCCGGACAGCACCAGCCCGTACGCGGCCTCGCCCTGGCGGCAGGAGAAGGGCGCGCTCTGGGACGTCGGCCCGCACGCGCTCTCCGTGTTGCTGCCGGTGCTCGGCGACGCCACGCAGGTGACGGCTGCGGCCGGCCCGCTGGACACCGTCCACCTCGTCCTGCGGCACGCCGGCGGCGCGTCCAGCACGCTCGCGCTCAGCCTGACCGCGCCGTTCGCGGCCGGTGGCACGGGCATGGAGCTGCGCGGGGAGTCCGGCGTGGTTCACCTCCCCGAGCGTGGCGAGGGCCCGGTCGCCGCCCTCCACCGTGCCCTGGACGCCCTGGCGGAGTCCGCCCGTAGCGGCGAGCCCCACCCGTGCGGGGCCGCCTTCGGCCTGCGCACGGTGGAGATCCTCGCCGCCGCCGAACGCTCGCTCGCCTCCGGCGGCCCGGTCGAGGTCTGAGCCGTCGCGGCGCCGTCGGCGCTTCGTGCCACCGCGGCACCGGGCGCCCGGCCCGGCTCGGCCGTCGTGCTCGGCCGTCGTGCTCGGCCCCCGCCCGGCCCCCGTGCCCCCGACACGCCCCGGCGGCGGGGTCACGCCGTCACGCCCGCCCCGCCGTCACGCCCGCCCCGCCGTCACGCCCGCCCCGCCGTCCCCGGGCGGCGGTCGGCCGGGCGGGCCGGGGGGATGGACGGGGCGTGGAAGTCGCGCGGGCCGGTCCAGAGGGAGGGGACGGCGTCGCTGCGGCGGGCCAGCTCGTAGGCCAGGGCCTCGTAGTTGACGCGCCAGCCGTGGAAGTGCGGCCACGCGTCGGCGGTGGCGCGGTCACGGGGGAAGCCGGCTGCGGTGATCATGGCGACGGCCGCGTCGAACTCGGTGTAGGTGAGGCGGATAGGCGTCTCCGGGTCCGGATCGGGGTCGAAGCCGACGCGCAGCGAGCGGGCGATGTCGCGCAGCGCGGTGAAGCCGGCGCGCAGGACGAGGCGTGCCTCGGGCGGGGCCGTGCGCGGGCTGACCGCGAGGTGGATAGCGGCCGCGTCCATGACGGCGACCAGGCCGACGACCCAGCTCCGGTTCGGCTGCGGGGAGCGGAAGGAGAGCAGCACGGGGTAGTTGGAGTGGCTCTCGCCGATGTCGGCGGCGAGCCGCTCCCAGTCGCGGTAGAGCTGGGGGAGCGCGGTCTCGGTGTCCACCAGGGACTGGCGGGCGAGCAGCTCCGGCCCCCAGGCGGGCTCGCCGGCGCGGGACTGCAGGAGGGTCACCTCCACCTCGCGGCGGTTGTAGGCGCTGTACAGGGTGGGCAGGTAGGCGATCTGCAGGGCGATCACCAGCGGGCCGCTGGCGGCGGCGAGGAAGTCGATGACCGAGAGGTGGAGCCGGTCCCCGCTGGCGAAGCCGAGGGTGAAGAGGCTGGACCCGGCCTCCCGGAAGGAGACCGTCCAGTCCAGCTCCGAGGTGCCGTGCAGCAGCAGCGTGTAGGCGACCAGCATGCTGCCGAGCCACACTCCGAGCATGCCGACCAGGATCAGCGGGGCCAGCCAGGTCTGTGCCCGGTCCTGTGCGCGGTAGGTGCCGAACGGTGTGGCGGAGAGCCGCAGCAGTGTGCGCAGCATCCGCCAGAGCCGGTGCACCAGGGACGAGTACAGGCCGCGCGGGACGACGAGCGTGCGCAGGATGCTGGCGATGGTCAGCAGCAGGAGCAGCACGCCGGCCAGGGTGTGGATCAACCTCATGGCGCCCATTCTGGCGGTGGTGGCGGGCGGGCGGCCGCCCGGGCCGCCGGCCGGGCGGTCGGTGCGGCGGCATTGACAGGGCGCACCCCTCGGCTGAATGCTAAGCAAGCGCTTAGTCAGCACGTCTCGACCAGGCTTTCGACCAGGAGAGTGAGCCCATGCCCGACACCCCCGCCGACCCGCCCGGGCTGGACCTCGCCCGGCTCCGCGCCCACCTGGAGCGGGAACTGCCCGGCACGGTGAACGGCCCCCTGCGGGCGGAGCTGATCGAGGGCGGCCGCTCCAACCTCACCTACGTGCTCACCGACGGCGCCGCCCGCTGGGTGCTGCGCCGGCCCCCGCTCGGGCACGTGCTCGCCACCGCCCACGACATGGGCCGTGAGCACCGCGTGATGACCGCCCTGCGCGGCACCGGGGTGCCCGTCCCCGGCACCCTGCTGCTGGACGCCGGCACGGAGGTGCTCGGCGCTCCCTGGTACCTGATGGAGTACGTGCCCGGCACCGCCCACCGGGACGTGGCGCCGCTGGCCGCGCTCGGCGCGGAGCGTGTCCACGCGCTCGGCGAGCAGCTGGTCGACACCCTCGCCACCCTGCACCGGTTGGACCCGGCCGCGGTCGGGCTCGCCGACTTCGGCCGCCCGCAGGGGTACCTGGAGCGGCAGCTGCGCCGCTGGTCCACCCAGCTGGCCGCCTCCCGCAGCCGTGAGCTGCCCGACGTCGACCGGCTCCACGACCTGCTCGCCGCCCGGCTGCCCGACTCCCCGGCGCCCGCGCTGGTCCACGGCGACTACCGGCTGGACAACGTCCTGGTCGACGAGCACGACACCATCACCGCCGTCCTGGACTGGGAGATGTCCACCCTGGGCGACCCGCTCACCGACGTCGGCCTGCTGGTGATGTACACCGAGCTGGCCGGCGTCGGCGGCGGCATCATCCCCTCCGCCGCCACCGCCCCGGGCTTCCCCCCGGCGGGCGAACTCGTCGCCCGCTACGCCGGGCTCACCGGACGCGACGCCGCCGAGCTCGACTGGTACGTCGCCTTCGCCTCCTTCAAGCTCGCCGTCGTCGCCGAGGGCATCCACTTCCGCTTCCGGCAGGGCCGCACCCTCGGCGCCGGCTTCGAACGGGCCGGCGAGATGGCGCCCGTCCTCGCCGACCACGGCCTCACCACCCTCAAGGACCGCTGATGGACTTCGCCCACGACACCCGCACCCTCGAACTGCGCGAGCGCCTGCTGGCCTTCATGGACCAGCACGTGTACCCCGCCGAACCCGTGCTGGAGGCCCAGCTCGCCGACCCGGCCCGGGAGGCCTGGGCCGTCCCGCCGATCGTCGCCGAGCTCCAGGCCGAGGCGCGCAAGCAGGGGCTCTGGAACCTCTTCCTGACGGACCGGCAGGGCCTTCCGGGCGACGGGGGCGCCGGCCTGACCAACCTCCAGTACGCGCCGCTCGCCGAGATCACCGGCCGCAGCCCGCAGCTCGCCCCGCCCGCACTCAACTGCGCCGCCCCCGACACCGGCAACATGGAGCTGCTCGCCCAGTTCGGCTCCGACGCGCAGCGGGAGCAGTGGCTGGCACCCCTTCTCAACGCCGAGATCCGGTCGGCCTTCGCGATGACCGAGCCCGACGTCGCCTCCTCCGACGCCGCCAACATCGCCACCCGGATCGAGCGCGACGGCGACGAGTACGTCGTCACCGGCCGCAAGTGGTACATCACCGGGGCGATGAACCCGCGGTGCCGGATCTTCATCGTGATGGGCAAGACCGACCCGGCCGCCGACCCGCACCGGCAGCAGAGCATGATCCTCGTCCCGCGTGACACCCCCGGCGTCACCGTCCGGCGCGGCATGAAGGTGTTCGGCTACGACGACTCCGACCACGGCGGCCATGCCGAGGTGCACTTCGACGGCGTCCGCGTGCCCGCCGCCCACCTGATCGGCGAGGAGGGCTCCGGCTTCGCCATCGCCCAGGCCCGGCTGGGGCCCGGCCGGATCCACCACTGCATGCGGGCCATCGGCATCGCCGAGCGCGCCGTCGAGCTGATGTGCCGGCGGACGCTGGACCGGGTCGCCTTCGGCCGGCCGCTCGCCGAACAGGGCGTCGTGCAGGACTGGATCGCCGAATCCCGCGTCCGGATCGAGCAGTTGAGGCTGCTGGTGCTCAAGACCGCCTGGCTGATGGACACCGTCGGCAACCGCGGCGCCCACACCGAGATCCAGGCCATCAAGATCGCCACCCCGAGCACCGTCGAGTGGATCCTCGACAAGGCCGTCCAGGCCCACGGCGCGGCCGGCGTCAGCCAGGACACCCCGCTCGCCCAGCTCTGGGCCGGCAACCGGACGCTGCGCCTCGCCGACGGACCGGACGAGGTGCACAAGCGCTCGCTGGCCCGGCGCGAGCTGAAGCGGTACCGCTGACCGGTGTCATACCGGGGTAGTACCCGGCGGGTTGGCACCGCAGTATGACGTTCGTGCACCACCCCGGCCCGTACTGTCGGCGTACGGGCCGGCCGGCGGACGGCGGGCCACCACGACGGGGAGCCGGGGTATGACGGGGAGCTGGGGCACGATGCACGGGCGGGGACAGGGGCGGGCGGCGCGGACGGGGATCGCCGCGGTGCTGGCGGCGACGACGCTGCTGGGCGTGGCGGCCGCCCCGGCGACGGCGGTGACGGCACCGGCCGTGACGGAACGGCAGGCCCAGGCCGGGCTCCCGCAGCCCACCGGGCCGTACGCCGTCGGCACCACCGCGCTGCACCTGACCGACCTCGGGCGGCAGGACCCGTGGCAGCCCGGGCGGCTGCGCGAGCTGATGGTCAGCTTCTGGTACCCGACCACCCGACCCGCGTACGGCGACGAGCGGGCCCGCTACATGGAGCCCCGCGCCGCCGACCACTTCGGGGGCAAGGACGGTGCCTCCGTCTTCAACTACGGGGCGGAGCCCGGCCGGACGGACTGGTCCGGAGTGCGCACCCACGCCCGGCAGAACGCACCCGTGCTGCCCGGCGGCGGGCCCCGCCCGGTGGTGCTCTACTCGGCCGGGCTCGGCGACCCGCGCACCTGGGGCACCGGCCTGGCCGAGGACCTCGCCTCCCGCGGCTACGTCGTCGTGACCGTCGACCACCCCTACGACGCCTCCGAGGTGGCGTTCCCGGACGGCCGCCTCGCCGAGTCCGTCCTCCCCGGCATGGCGGGCCCCGGCCTGGACATCGGCGCCCTGCTGCGCAAGGCCATGCAGACCCGGGTCGACGACACCCGCTTCGTGCTGGACGAGCTCGCCGCGCTGCGCACCGACGGCCGGCTGCCCGCCCGGCTGGGCGCCTCGCTGGACCTCAGCCGGATCGGCATGGCCGGCCACTCGGCGGGCGGCTTCACCGCCGCCCAGACCATGCACGACGACCCCCGGATCGCGGCCGGCGTCAACATGGACGGCCAGCTCCACTTCCCGGGCCCGGACGGCACGGGCGTGCATCTGGGCAGTGTCGCCGAGGACGGCCTGGACCGCCCGTTCCTGCTGATGGGCACCGGGAGCGACGACTCCGGCGACTACCACCACCAGCCCGGCTGGGACGCCTTCTGGCAGCACACCCGGGGCTGGAAGGCCGACGTCACCCTGACCGGCTCCCGGCACGGCTCGTACACCGACGCGCAGTCGCTGCTGCCCCAACTCGCCCGCCAGGGCGCGGTGTCGGGGGAGGCCGTGCGGGCCGACGTCGGCGACATCCGCCCGGACCGGGCGGTGCTCGCCACCCGGGCGTACGTCGCGTCCTTCTTCGACCGCTGGCTTCGCGGGCACGACGACCACCTGCTGGACGGGCCCTCGCCGCGCTTCCCCGAGATGGAGTTCGCCCGCTGACGCCCGCTGACGCCCGCTGACGCCCGCTGACGCCCGAGTGCCGACGCCCGCTGACGCCCGCTGACGCCCGAGTGCCGACGCCCGCTGACGCCCGAGTGCCGACGCCCGCGTTCACGCCCGTGTGCCGGCGCCCGCGCCGCGCTAGCGGATCTCCGAGCCCGGGTTGGCGGCGTCCCAGGCCTGCCGGGAGTCGACGATCGTGTCGTGGTGGTCGTAGGACCAGTCCGCCATCGCCCGGATCAGGTGGGTCAGGCTGTGGCCGAGCGGCGTCAGCTCGTACTCCACCTGGGGCGGGACGGTCGCGTGGACGGTCCGCGACACCAGGCCGTCCCGCTCCAGCCGGCGCACCGTCAGGGTCAGCATCCGCTGCGAGATCCCCGCCACGGCGCGCTGGAGATCGCGGAACCGCCGTACACCCTGGGCGAGTTCGACCATCACCAGGACCGACCACTTGTCGCCGAGTCGGTCGAGCAGGTCGCGGATCCCGCAGTCCACGCCGTCCTCGCACCAGACCACCGGCCGGGGGGTGGTTACCGCGGTGTGCCCCACAGACATGGAAGTGCCTCCTTACGTCGGACGCCCAGGCTACCGAGGATGGTCGCAGAGCAGGGCGCGGTGCTCGGCCGCAGGCCCAGGAACGGTTCTGGAGGAATCATGCTTCTCGTCACCGGTGTCAACGGCGGACTCGGCACCCTGGTGCTGGAGCGGCTGGCGAAGCTGCCCGGCGGCCTCGACGGCGTGGTGGCCGGCACCCGCACCCCCGAGCGGGCCCCGGCGCTCGGCGTCCCCGTCCGGACGGTGGACTTCGACCGGCCGCAGACCCTGGCCGAGGCCTTCGCCGGGGTGCGGACGCTGCTGCTGATCTCGGCCGGCTACGGCGAGGACAACGTGGTGATCGCCCGACACCGGACCGCGATCGAGGCCGCCGAGCGGGCCGGCGTCCGGCACGTCGTCTACACCAGCCTCTCCGGCGACGGCGACCACCTCGCCTACGCGCTCGCGCACCGCTGGACCGAGCGCCGGCTGCGCGAGTCCGGGACGCTGCGCTGGACGATCCTGCGCAACGGCCTCTACGCCGAGCTGCTGGGCTTCCTCGCCTCGCCGGACCGGGACGGCGTGATCAGCGCGCCGCTCGGCGACGGCCGGCTCGCGGCGGTGGCCCGCGCGGACCTCGCCGAGGTCGCGGCCACGGTGGCGCTGGCCCCGGAGGGGCACGCCGGGCGGGTCTACGAGCTGGTCGGCGAGGAGGCGGTCGGAGGCGCCGACGTCGCGGCGGCCCTGACCCGGGCGAGCGGGAAGCCCGTCGAGTACCGGCCCGGCACGCTGGCCCAGGCGCGGGCGGCGGTCGCCGCCTCGGGTGCCGAAGCCTTCCAGGTGCCGATGGTGGCCGGCACCTACTCGGTGATCGCGCACGGCTTCCTGGCCGGCCCGGGCAAGCCGGGCGACCTCGCCGCGCTGCTCGGCCGGACGCCGCGCCCGGCCCTGGACGTCATCGCCGAGGGCACGGACGCGGCCTGGTGAGCCGCCCGTGAGCCGGCGTCACCCGCCGACCCGCTGGGCCGGTGTCACCCGCCGGGCCGCCGGGCCGGCGTCACCCGCCGAGGACGACCACCCGCCCGGTGCTGCGCCCGTCCGCGACCCGCTGGACGGCCTCGGCCGCCCCGGCCAGCGGCAGGCGGGCGCTCACCAGCGGGCGGACCACGCCGACCTCGGCCAGCTTGGTCAGCTCCTCGTGCGCGGCCCGGACGGCCTGCGGGTCACGGGTGTTGTAGAGGCCCCAGTGCAGGCCGAGGACGCCGTAGTTCTTCACCAGCGCGTGGTTGAGCGCCGCCGCCGGGATCTCGCCGCTCGCGAAGCCGACGACGACGATCCGGCCCTCGAAGGCGATGCACTTGGTGGACCCGGTGAACGCGGCACCGCCGACCGGGTCGAAGACCACGTCCGCGCCGCGCCCGCCGGTGGCCTCCTTGACCGCGGCGACGAAGTCCCCGGCCGTCCGGTCCACCACCAGGTCGGCGCCCGACTCCCGGGCGACGGCGGCCTTCTCGGGCCCGCCGGCCACGGCGATCACCCGCGCCCCCGCCGCCCGTCCGAGCTGGACGGCCGCACTGCCGACCCCGCCCGCCGCCGCGTGCACCAGCAGCGTCTCGCCCGGCCGCAGCCCGGCCCGCCGGTGCAGCGCGAACCACGCGGTCTGGTAGCCGATGTGCAGCGCGGCCGCCTCGGCGTCGTCCAGCACCCCGGGGGCCGGGAACGCGGCCGCCGCCTCCAGCAGCGCGTACTCGGCGAAGGCACCGCCGGGCAGCACCGGGTTGCCGATCACCCGCTCGCCGGCGCGCTCCCCGGCCACCACCTCGCCGCACAGCTCCACCCCGGGGGTGAACGGCAGCGGCGGGCGCACCTGGTACTGGCCGCGCACCATCAGCGCGTCCGGGAAGTTGACGGCCGCGGCCCGCACCCGGACCAGCAGTTGGCCCGGCCCGGGGGCCGGCCGGGGGACGTCCTCGACGAGCCGCATGGCCTCCTGCGGCTCGCCCAGCTCGGTGACCTGCCAGGCCCTCACAGCGCCTTGCTCCTCTCCAGCCCCTGCTGGAGCCGGTTGACGCCGGCCAGCCAGCGGTCCGGCTCGGTGGCGCGGACGGCGTAGTACTCGGCGACCTCGGGGTGCGGCAGGACGAGGAAGCGCTCCCGGCGCACCGCGTCCAGGGTCGCCTCGGCGACGTCCTCGGCGTCCAGCGCGGTGGGCGCCAGCAGCGCCTCGCCGACCGCGCCGGTCGAGGTGAGCATGTCGGTGCGCACGCCCTGCGGGCAGAGCGCGTGGACGCGCAGGCCGCGGTGGCGGTAGGTGGCGGAGAGCCATTCGGCGAAGGCCAGCGCGCCGTGCTTGGAGACGGCGTACGGGGCCGAGCCGAGCATGGTGAGCAGCCCGGCGGCCGAGACGGTGGCCACGAACCGGCCGGTGCCGCGTTCCAGCCACCGGGGGAGCAGCAGGTCGGCGGCCCGGACGTGGGCGAGTACGTTCACCTCCCAGGCGCTCGCCCAGACGGCGGCCGGGGCGCCGGCCCCGCCGACCGGGGCGACGCCGGCGTTGGCGCACCAGACGTCGATCTCGCCGAGTGCTTCGCGGGCCCGGCCGACCAGGGCGGCGACGCCCTCGGCCGAGGCGGCGTCCCCGGGGGCGGCGGTGCCGCCGGTCTCGGCGGCCACCGCGCGGGCAGCCGCGGCGTCCAGGTCGTTGACGACCACGCGGGCGCCGGCCGCCGCGAAGGCGCGGGCCAGCGCGGCGCCGATGCCCCGGCCGGCGCCGGTGACCACCACGCCCTGGCCGGCGAGGTCCGTGGTCCCCCCGGTGCCGCTCACAGCCCGCCGCCCAGGGTCACGCCGCCGTCGACCACCAGGGTCTGGCCGGTGATCCAGCCCGCGTCGGAGGAGAGCAGGAAGGCCACCGCGCCCGCGATGTCCTCCGGCACGCCGAGCCGGCCCAGCGGGTAGGCGGCGGCGACCTCCTCCTCGCGGCCCTCGAAGAGTGCCTCGGCGAACCGGGTCTTCACCACGGCGGGCGCGACGGCGTTGACCCGGATGCCCTGGCCGCCGAGTTCGGCGGCCAGCTCGGTGGTGAGCCGGATCAGCGCGGCCTTGGACACCCCGTACATGCCGATCCCGAGCGAGGAGCGGATGCCCGCGACCGAGGCCACATTGACCACCGAACCGCCGTGCTCGCCCATCCATGCGGCGTGCGCACGGCGCGTCCAGGCGAGCGGGGCCAGCACGTTGACGGCGAGGATCTTGGCGGCGGCCGCCTCGTCGGTGTCCAGCACCGGGCCGTAGACCGGGTTGATGCCGGTGTTGTTGACCAGGTGGTCCAGCCGTCCGAAGGCCTCCAGGGTGCGGGCGACCGCCTCGTCCTGGTGGGCCGGGTCGTCGGCCTTGCCCGCGATGCCGATGGCGACCTCGGGGCCGCCGAGGTCGCGGACGGCCTCGGCGAGCGGCTCGGCGTTGCGGGCGGTCAGGCAGACCCGGGCGCCGCGCGCGACCAGCTCGCGCGCGATCCCGAGGCCGATGCCCCGGCTGGATCCGGTGATGACGGCCACCTGGCCCTTGAAGGAGTGCACCACGGAGGTCCTTTCACGTGCTCCGGCCGCGGGGGCGGCCGGTCGGTGTCGCCGGGGCGGTGTCGCCCGGGTGGTGTCGCCCGGGTGGTCGTTCCCGGCCGGTGGCGGCCCGGCCGGGTGTCCGGGCCGGGCTCTGACTAAGCGCTTGCTTAGCATGCTGTCGGTGCGGGACCCTGTCAACAGTCCGCAGCGCCCGCCCGTCACCGACGACGGACCGTGCGACCGGAATGCCTGTACGACCGATCTGGGAGGATGGCGCCATGACCAGCACGCCCATCGCCGACCTCTGGCCCCCCCTGCCCGGCGGCGCCGACGCCCGCCCGGAGGCGGCGTACCGGCTGCTCCAGGCCGCCGTCGAGTCCTTCGCCGAGCGCGGCTTCCACGCCACCACCACCCGCGACATCGCCACCGGTGCCGGCATGAGCCCGGCGGCGCTGTACATCCACTACCCCTCCAAGGCCGCCCTGCTGGCCGAGATCAGCCGGGCCGGCCACGCGGCCACGCTGGAGCTGGTCCGGTCCGCGGTGACCGGCGGGGGAGACCCGGTGGCCCGGATGCGGCGGCTGGTCGAGCAGTTCACCGCCTGGCACGCCCGCGCCCGGACGGTCGGGCGGGTGGTCAACTACGAGCTGCACGCGCTCCCCGAGGACGCGTACGCGGTGGTCGCCGCCCTGCGGCTGGACATCGAACGCGAGGTCAGCGACCTCATCGAGGAGGGCGCCGCGGCCGGCGCCTTCGAGGTCGCCGAGGTGCGGACGGCCGCCCGCGCCGTCACCTCGCTGGGCATCGACGTCTCCCGCTGGTACACCGGGCGCAGCAGCGAGACACCGGAGGAGCTCGGCCGGCGCTACGGCGACCTGGTGCTGCGGATGCTCGGCGCGAAGGTCTGACGGCTCAGGGCTTGACCGCGGTGTGCACGTACCAGGAGACGTGGTCCCGGATCTGGTACATCTCCACCACCGACCGCAGGCCGAGCCACCGCTCGGCCGGGCCGAACAGCCGCAGCAGCGCGTACGGCGCCCGGAAGTACGCGTAGAGCGCGTCCGAGGTCGGGCGGTAGCGGGCGGTGGCGTCGAGCGCCTCCTCGATCCGGAAGCCCGCCCCGGTCAGCAGGTCGTTCAGGCTCCGGGTGTCGTACCGCTTCGCCCCCGGGAACGACATGGCGTCCAGGTACGGCTCCAGCACCGCGCGGTCCCGGGGGCTCATCTCCTCCGCCGGCGCTCCGACCGGCCCGAGGATCACCAGCCGGCCGCCCGGCCGCAGCACGCGGTGGAACTCGGCCAGGGCGCGCGCCGGGTCGTAGGCGTGCACCAGGGTCTCCATGGAGTACGCGCCGTCGAAGGAGCCGTCGGCGAACTCCAGGTCGTGGTAGTCGCCCCAGGAGAAGGTGGTCCGGTCCTCCAGCGCGGCCCGGACGCTCAGCCGGCGGGCCTCGCGGACGTGGAAGTCCAGCACGTCCACGCCGGTGATCCGCAGGCCGAACCGCTTCGCCAGCTCCCGCGCGACCACGCCCGCGCCGCAGCCGGCGTCCAGCACCCGCGAGCCGGCCGGCAGGGCCAGCTTCCGGCCGAGGACACCCTCCAGCTGTCGCTGCGCCCGCCAGCAGCGCCACTTCGACTGCCCGGGCTCCGTCCACCCCCAGTGCCGGGCGTTGCGGCAGACCGCCGTGTAGAAGAGCCGGCTGCCCGGCCGTCCGTAGACGCGCCGGAGTCCGGTGAGATCGAGTTCGCCGCTGGCCATCTGCACCCGCCCGATGATCCGCTGCCGTGCGCCGCCGTCTGCGGCGCGCCGCCGTCCCACCCAAGCTACCGACGCGCCCCCGCCGGCGCTGGCCCGATGCGCCCGCCCGGGTGTCGCGGACGGGATTCGGCGGCCCGCCCGGGTGTCGCGGACGGGGGCGGCCCGCCCTTGACCGGGCTCGGAGGTGCGCGGAGACTTGTGTACAAGGTATGCGTGCCTCGTAGGTGTACGTGCCCCCGTCCGCACCCGCGGATCCGGGACCCGACCACGTACCCGAAGCGAACCCCTCCCCGTGGGCGGCCTGCCCCCCGACCGGCGGCCCCGACGGGGCCGACACCCGACCCGGGCCGGTGCGGCCGGTCGCGCCCGTGAGCGATCACACCGGGCGTGGGCGCCACGCGGGGCCCGGGCGGCAGAGAGGGGAGGCGCCGAGATGCCCTTCCACTCCGAAAGTCCGGTCCGCCCGCTCTTCTGGCTGGAGATCGCCCTGGGGAGCCTCTCCGGGCTGCTCTTCCTGGTCACCCTGGTCTGGCCGGACTGGATCGAGCTGCTGCTCGGTCTCGACCCCGATGCCGGCAGCGGCGCGGCCGAGTGGCTGATCGTCGCCATCACTGCCACGGTCACCGTCGCCTGCGCCGTCGGTGCACGGACCGAGTGGCGCAGGACCCATCCGGCCGCCGCCCGGGCAGCGCGGTGACGGCCGACCCAGGGAAGGAAAACCACCATGCCTGATGGCACGCCTGCCGTGACGCCGGAGTCCATACCCGAGCTGGTCCGGCAGGCCCCACTGAGCTTCGTCGGCAGGGTCACCCGGCTGGGCGGCACGCCCCTGGCGGCCGTCACCGCCGACGAACGGACCGCGGTCGTCCAGGTCGACGAAGTGCTGCACGCGCCCGACGCGTTCCGCAGACTCGCCGGCAGCGAGGTCACCGTCCAGCTGTCCGCCGACCTCGCCCCGCCGGCGGTCGGCGATACGGCCGCGTTCTTCACCAAGGGCGCGGTCTATGGCGAAGGGCTCGCCGTGGACGAGGTCGGGCGGCTGCCCGCCGACGACGTCCAGCCGCACCTGACCCTCGCGGCCACCACGGCCGACGCGATGCCCTTCTCGGCCGTGCTGCGCGGTATCAGGGACGAGGACATGACCGCCCACGCCGGTGAGGCGGACGCGGTGGTCATCGGCACCGTCGTGGGCCTGGAGAAGCTGCCGGGCAACGAGGGCCGCCCGATCTCCGAGCACGACCCCGACTGGTGGCGGGCCCAGCTGGACGTGAGTCACGTGGAGTCGGGGGACGTCCCCCCGGGACGGCTCTCCGTCCTCTACCCCAACAGCCGGGACATCCACTGGTACCGGGTCCCGAAGCCGAGTCCGGGACAGCAGGGCATGTGGATCCTGCACGCCACGGAGGGCGCCGACGACGAGTCCGCCGCCCTGCGTGATGCGGCGCGATTCCAGCTGCTCCATCCCGACGACTGCCAGCCGACGCGGATGCTCGCGGTGCTGCAGGAGCGGAGGTGAGCCGTCGTGCCCACACTGAAGATCGTCAACATCACTCCGAGGTCGCTGAGCGGTGACATCAGCCAGAAGGGCGAGCCCAACCTCGCGGTCAACCCCGAGAATCCCGACGAGCTCGTCGCGACCGCCTTCACCCCCGACCCGATGGGCGGCCCGCTCGCGCCGATCTACGTCTCGACGGACGGCGGCGACACCTGGGTGCTGAGGAACGTCGTCCCCGGTGGTGTCCCCGGCACCGGGACGGCCGACATCACCGTCGGCTTCACGCCCACGGGCGGCACCCTCTACGCGGGGATCCTCAACGCCCGGCTGAGCACCGCGACCCGTCTCCGGATGCAGATCCTGCGGACGCCGGACCCGCGATCGACGACGCCGATGCAGATCCTCGTCGACCGCGGCGGGCCGGACCAGCCCTGGGTCGTCACCGAGCCCGTCGCGAACGGCGACGGCCGTGGCCGGGTCTACGTCGGCAGCAATGACTTCGGTCTGAGTGGCGGACGCACCGCCTCCGTGGATGCCTCGGACGCCTCCCCGACCGCGCCGGCGCCGTCCGGGTTCGTGGCCACGCCGATCGAGCGGCGCTCGACCGCCGGCCAGGACGGGCCGCCCGTGCGGATCGCCGTGCATCCCGACGGCACGGTGTACGCGGTGTTCACGAGCTGGCAGAACCGGACCGGACCCAACCTCCGCAACATCACCTTCGACGTCGTGGTGACCCGGGACGACAGCGGGGGCGTCGGACCCAACCCGTTCCGGTCCCTCACCGACTCGAACGGGATCGTCGGCCAGAAGGCCGCGGCCCAGCGGTTCGTGGTGTTCGACGACGAGATCGACGGGCAGCGCCTCGGCGGTGACCTGACGATCGCGGTCGACCCCCGCGACTCGGCAAGCGTCTGGGTTGCCTGGTGTGACCGCGTCGGCGGGCCGGCCGGGGTGGACAACACCCTGCATCTGCAGCACTCGGCCGACCGGGGCCGGACGTGGTCCGCCGCCCGCACACCGCCCGTCAACTCCGCGCCCTCCACGGCCATCAACCCCGCGCTGGCGGTCAACTCCGACGGCCTGGTGGGGCTGCTCTACCAGGAGTTCGTCGAGGACCAGTGGCGGACGGTGCTGGAACTGACGGCCGACGGCTGGCAGACGGCGCCGGCACGGCAGGTGCTGCACCAGGCCGCGCTGAGCCCGTCGGTGGGACTGAACGGGAAGCCGTTCCTCGGTGACTACATCCGGATGATCACGGTCGGCCGGGACTTCTACGGCGTGTTCGCGGGCGACAACCTGCCGGACAACGCCAACTTCCCGGCAGGCGTGACGTACCAGCGCCGGGCCAACTTCGTGACCCGTCAGCTGTTCGACATCGATGGCGTCCACCGGGTGCCGACCTCGCTCGACCCGTTCTTCTTCCACCGGGCCGCGTAGCCCGTAGTCCCCGGCACTGCCCGAGGCGCCCGCCGGCCGGCGGGCGCCTCGATCGCAGTTCAGACCACTGATGTGGTCGGTCGGTGTTCGGTCCGGGGCTCAGAGTGCCGCCAGGCAGAACTGGACGAGCCCGGCGTCGACGTCGAGGACGATCTGCTCCATCTCGGGCCAGAGCGGCTGGAAGATCGTGCCCCACTCGACGGTGAAGGCGAGGATCTTGCCCTTCTCCGGGTCGACGAGGTGGCGCGAGAACGCGTAGTCGTCGCTGGTTCCACTGGTCGGGTACAGGTGGAACCCGGACATCGGCTTGTAGGTGCGGCCGCGCACGCCGTGCAGTCCCCGGCAGAACTGTTCGGCGAGCAGGGCGGCGTTGTCGGCGTCGACCTTCTCGATGAACTCCGCGTAGGCGAGGTCACCGGCCACGCCGCGCCTGCCGTCGAACATGGGGTTGCGGAAGTTCATGGCCGGTTCGATGGACTGGTTCTCGTCGTCGCCCCAGACGAAGAGGATGTCCTCGGCGTGACTGTGCACGTCGACGAACCAGCGCGTCCGCGGGAACTCGTCGAGGAGCCAGCGGACGTTGCGGGTCTCGGGCTCGGAGAAGGCGTGCGGGCCCTCGTACACCTGGCGGTCGCACGGATCGGCCGAGACGCGCGGGCCGGCGGTCGGCGCGAAGGCGGTGGTGAAGTCGAAGAGGAAGTCGAAGTTGCGGTTGATGTCGACGCCGATGCATTCCGGGCGGCCCCCGGAGTTGGCCGGGTTGCGGTTCTTGCGCCACATCGTGTCGACGCTCTGGCTGTAGCGCCGGCCGTCCGGGTTGACGAGCGGGAAGATGACGAGGTCCCGCTCGTTCAGCACGCGTTGGACCTGGTCGGCGGTGAAGGCGGTACCGCCGTAGGCGAGACCGGTGTGGGAGTCGTAGGCCTCCAGCAGGTCGGCCGCGAGGTGGATCAGCACCTCGCAGCTGCCCCACTCACGCGCGTGCAGACCTCCGGTCAGGACGACGCAGTCCTTGGGGGCCAGGGACTCGGCGCCGATCCGCAGGGCGTGGCTCGTCCGGCCCTCGACGGTGCGTTCGGGCAGCTCGATCAGGCCGGAGAGGGAGGGGAACGCGGTGGAGAGGCTGGCCACGGCGGACTCGACCTCGGTGACGTTCAGGTAGGACATGGCGGGTCAGTCCCTCACCTTGACGGCCAGGCCGCGCGGACGGGCGTCGGCAGGGGCGAACCGGTCGCCCTCACCGACCTGGGCCTGGGCGAGACGGCCGGCCTCGGAGGCGTTCTGGATCTCCTCGACGGTCACGCCCTCGCGTTCGAGGGCCGTGACCTGGTCGGAGGGGACGTAGGCATCGATGCTGCAGCGGCCGTCCGGCTCCCGGGTGGGGTGGCCGCCGACGTCGGGGCGGACCTCGCGGAGCAGCGCGCGCAGGGTGTCGGCGTCCTTGGCGGTGACGCGGACACGGAGAATGTCGTAGTGGGCAGTGGACATGGCGACCTCTTTCGGGCGCCGTCGGGTCTCACATCAGCGATTCCGACGGCGCGGGGCGCTGATGTACGTGTATGTCCGATGTGTACCTCGTATCCTCAGCGTGCGCTTCCGCCGTAGAAGGAGTCAAGGGGATCCTGCGGCATCCCGCCCAGCAGGCGGTCCAGGCCGGCCAGCAGCTCGCGTTCCTCGTCGTAGTCGGAGAGCCGCGGGACGAGTGCGCGCAGCCGGGGGTAGTCGGCGGCGGGCAGCCGGTGCAGGCCCAGGCGCAGCAGCGGGTCCGGCTCGTCGGGGTTGTCGACCACCTGGCGCTTGTCGACCAGGAGGAAGCCGACGTTCCAGGCGACGAAGGCGCGGTAGACGGTGAGCGCGGCGGAGTCGTCGAACCCGGCCCGGCCCAGCACGGCGAGGATGTGCTCGGTGAGCTGGAGTGCCGGCGCGGGGCGGCGGGCCACCGGGACGATGAGCGGCCGGGTGGCCACCAGCGGCAGGATCGCGGGGTGGGCGTGGGCGACCGAGGCGAAGGCGCGGGCGATCCGCTGCAGCTCCGCGCGCCAGGCCGGGAGCGCGGGATCGGCGGGGGTGGCGCCCCGGACCACCTCGGCCGAGCTGCGCAGCCGGTCGTTGATCTCGGCGAAGAACGCCTCGACCAGCCCGTCGAGCAGCGCCTCCTTGCCCGGGGTGTAGCGGTAGAGCGCCATCGACTCGACGCCGAGGCCGGTGGCCAGGCGGCGCATGGTCAGTGCAGCCAGCCCCTCCTGGTCCACCAGTGCGACGGCGGCCGCGAGCACCAGCGGGCGGCTCAGGCGCCGCCGCTTCTCGGGACCGTCCAGCTCCACCATGTCCGCACTCCTCGCACGCCGGTCAGGCGGATGGGACGAGATGGGACCAAGGATACAAGGTAAATATCGGGCATACGGCCCATGTGTCGGTCGGTCCTCAGTGCTTGCGGCCGACGCCGGCGTACATCCAGCGGGTGGTGCCGGTGGTCGGGCCGTCCGGCCGCCAGAGCGGGACGAAGTCGACGCCGGGCTCCAGGAGCTCCCAGCCGTCGAAGAGCCCCTCGATCGCGGTGCGGCCGCGGTCGGTGATCCCCGACGCGGTGTTGTCCCAGGTCTTCGCCACCTCGGCGGCCCGCTGCGGGTTGCCCTCGGAGGTGCTGTGGGAGACCAGCAGGTGGCTTCCCGGGGCGAGCCGGCTGTGGATCGCCCGGACCGCGGCGCGGGCGTGGTCGTCGTCGACGAAGTGCAGGACGGCGAGGAGCAGGACGGCCACCGGCTGCGAGAGGTCGATCAGCCTGCGCAGCTCGGGGCGGTCCAGCAGTTCGTCCAGGTCGCGGAGGTCGCCGGTCAGGACGGTGGTGGAGCGCTTGTCCGAGAGGAGGGCCCGGCCGTGGGCGAGCACGATCGGGTCGTTGTCGATGTAGACCACCCGCGCGTCGGGGGCGATCTCCTGCGCGACCTCGTGCACATTGCCCTGGGCCGGCAGGCCGGAGCCGACGTCGATGAACTGGCGGACGCCCGCCTCGACGCAGAGCCGGACGGCGCGGCGCAGGAAGGCGCGGTTCTCGCGGGCCGCCTGCGGGATGTCGGGGGCGGCGGCGATGGCGTGCTCGGCCGCGGCCCGGTCGGGCGGGAAGTTGTCCTTGCCGCCGAGCCAGTAGTCGTAGATGCGGGCCGGATGCGGACGGTCGGTCTGGAGGTCGGTCACATCGCTGGAGCCTCTGGCGTCGAACATCCGGTCCCCTCCGGTGAACTGAACGGCTGTCATCCGCGCGGGGCGGGACGTCGGCCGGTCTGGCGTCCACGCATGATAGCGGGCCCGGTCCGCGGCGGTGCCGGCCGCGTCTCCCGTGGATAGGGGTTCATCTCTGCATGTCCATGACGTTAGAGTGCTGCGACGTCAACAGCCCACCGGGGGAGTGGAGTTCCATGGACATCGCGCGCAGGTCGATCCTCAGAGGCTCCTCGGCGGCCGGTGCCGCGCTGGTGGCGGCCGGTGCGCCCGCCGCAGCGGCGGCGCCCGCCCCGGACGCGGCGCCGGGTGCCACCCCGCTGCTCCAGTCCACCCCGCACCGGCTCGGGGCGCCGAGCGTGAGCGGGCTTCACCTGCAGTTCGGGACGGACGCCTCGTCCGAGATGATCGTCTCCTGGATCACCCCGCAGTCGGTGCGGCGTCCGCACGTCCGGCTCGGGTCGCCGGACGGCGGCCTCGGCCGGGTGGCCGACGCCGAGACGCGGACCTACCGGGACGCGCTCTCCAAGGAGGAGGTGTACGTCCACCACGCCCGGCTGTCCGGGCTCCGCCCGGCGACCACCTACCTGTACGCCGCCGGCCACGAGGGGGCGAGCCCCGAGACGGGATCCTTCACCACCGCGCCGCGCGGCCGGGCCGCCTTCACCTTCACCAGCTTCGGCGACCAGGCCACCCCCAACCTCCGGCGGCAGGTCGTGTTCCCGGACGGCGTCCCCTCGCCGCTCGGCCGGTACCCCGTGTTCACCAGCAGCCAGGTCGGGACCGCCGCGTCCGCCGACATCGTGGCGGCCGTCGAACGGGTCGGCCCGCTGTTCAACCTCGTCAACGGGGACCTCTGCTACGCCTCGTACAGCGGCCGCCACGGGCAGAGCCGGGTCGCGACCTGGGCGGACTGGTTCATCAACAACAGCCGCTCGACCAGACTGCGCCCGTGGATGCCGTGCGCCGGCAACCACGAGAACGAGGCCGGCAACGGCCCGATCGGCGCCGAGGGCTACCAGACGTACTTCACGCTGCCCGACTCCTCGGCCTCCCTCGACGAGGAGACCCGCGGGATGTGGTACGCGTTCACCGTCGGCGCGGTCCGCTTCATCAGCCTCGCCAACGACGACGTGGCGATCCAGAACAGCGGCGAGACCTACCTGCGAGGCTACTCCGGCGGCGCCCAGCAGCGCTGGCTGGAGCGCGAGTTGCGGGCCGCCCGGGACAGCCGGGCGGTCGACTGGATCGTCGTCTGCATGCACCACCCGATGATCTCCAGCTCCCTCCACGGCAGCGGCAGCGACCTCGGCATCCGCGAGACGTGGGGCCCGCTCTTCGACGCCTACGGTGTGGACCTCGTCGTCAGCGGCCACGAGCACTACTACGAGCGCTCCCACCCCGTCCGCGGGACCCTCCCCAACGACACCCGCACCCCGGTGCCGTCCGACACCCGGCTCGACCTGATCGACACCGACCGCGGCACCGTCCACATGATCATCGGCGCCGGCGGCAACGCCGCCACCACCCAGGACGACCTGTTCGAGCAGCCCAAGGGCCGGGTCGTCGTCGCCCTGGAGGACAAGCCGCGCCCGCCCGCTCCGTACCGCGAGTCGATCTGGGTCACCGAGGACGCCCCCTGGGCCGCCGTCCAGGACCGCAAGCACACCCACGGCTTCGCCGCCTTCGACGTCGACCCCGGTGACCGCCGTAGCGGCCGCACCCGTATGCGGGTGACGTACTACACCTTCGACGGCCCGCACGGTGACCTGACCCCGGTGGACACCTTCACCCTGGAACGCAGCCGCTCCGACGTCCGGGGCTGAGTCGGGACGCCCGGAGCCGGGGTGAGGGCGGGGCCTTCGGTCCGCACGCACAGGCGGTCGGCGGGGGCGGTCGGCGGGGACGGACGGTCGGCGGGGACGGCCACGGCAACCGCACCCGCCGACCGGCCGCCCGGGGTCGCAGGGGCGGGGAGGGGAGGGGGGCGGTCAGCAGCCCCAGTCGACCTTGTAGAAGCTCGCGTAGTGGTCCGAGGTGTAGTAGTCCTCGTGGTAGACCAGGCCGGTGATGACCCGTCGCGCGCCGCGGGTCGGGCTGCCCGGGGTGATGACGGTGTACTCGTGGTAGTAGCCGGAGGACTTGGAGGGCAGGATGCGCTCCCGGTTCTGGAAGACGACACCGTCCTGCGAGTACGGGAACGGGCCCCCGGCGTCGATCAGGTCCAGGGTGTCCCAGGCCTGGCTCGGCAGGTCGGACAGGCAGACGCTGCCGCTGACGGCGGCGTGGGCCTCGGTGGCGGACACCGCGGTGGGGGCGAGGGCGAGCAGGCCGACAACGGCAACGGAGGCGGCGCGGTTCTTCAACGCGCGTAGAGCAGTTCGCATGACAGCAGTGTGAATCGTTGTCAGGTGCAGGAGGAAGGCTTGCCGGGGTGGTGCGGAAACACTTCATTCCCGCGTAACTGTCCCAGTACCGGGATGACTTGTGGCGTACCGCCATCATGAGCGTCCCGGCGCTGCGGTCCTGTCACCCGGGGTGCCGGCCGGTCGGGTCCGGCTGCGGTGCCGGCTGTGGCGCCGGCCCGAAAAGCGATTGACGCCTCCCGGGGTTCGCGGTCGGATGGCATCCCATGAGCACAGCGCAGACGCACCCCGGCCGGCACCCCATCGACGAGACCCTCGTCCGGCGGCTGGTCGCCGGGCAGTTCCCGCAGTGGGCCGGGCTCGCGGTGGAGCGGCTGCCGTCCGGCGGCACGGTCAACGCCGTCTACCGACTGGGCGACGCGATGGTCGTACGGCTGCCGATGACGAGCGGCGGTGCCGAGGACGTGTCGATGGAGCGGAGGTGGCTCCCGCGCCTCGCGCCCCTGCTGCCCACGGCCGTCCCCGAGGTCCTGGGGGCCGGGGAGCCCGCCGAGGGCTACCCCTTGCCGTGGTCGGTGTACCGCTGGCTCGCCGGGGAGCACCCCGAGGCGGGCGACCTGAGCGAGCCCGTGGTGCTGGCCGAGGACCTGGCCGGGTTCGTGACCGCGATGCGGGCCGTCACCCTGCCGGGTGCGCCGCCCGCCTACCGCGGCGGGCCGATCGCCTCGCTCGACGCGGCGACCCGGCGGGCGATCGAGGCACTGCGCGGCCTCCCGGAGGAGGGCGTCGACGGTGCTGCCGTGACCGCCGCCTGGGAGGAGGCCCTGCGGGCCCCGGGTTGGGACGGGCCGCCGGTGTGGCTGCACGCCGACCTCATGCCCGGCAATCTGCTGGTGGCCGGCGGCAGGCTGAGCGCGGTGATCGACTTCGGCTGCACCGGCGTGGGAGACCCGGCCTGCGACCTCTTCCCGGCGTGGAACCTGCTGCCGGCCGACGCCCGCAAGACCTTCCGCGAGGCCCTGGGGGTGGACGACGCCACCTGGACCCGTGGCCGGGGACGGACCCTCTCCCAGGCGCTCATCGCCCTGCCGCACTACCGCAGGACCAACCCGGCGATGGCACGGAACGCCCGGCACGTGATCCGGGCCGTGCTGGAGGAGGGCTGAGGCTCCCCCGGCCGCTCCCGCCGCTCGACGGGACCGGCCGGCCCGTCGCCCCGGCCGAGGCCTCACCCCTTCGGGCCGCGACCGCGCGCTCAGCCGGCGGCGCCGCCGAACCAGCGTGGCAGCACACCGAGCAGATCCTGCTGGTCGTCACCGACCCACGCCACGTGGCCGTCCGGCCGCAGCAGCACCGCGGGGACGTCCAACTCCTCGCTGACGTCGATGACGTGGTCGACCCGGTCCGCCCAGCCCTCCACCGAGAGCAGGCCGGACCGGTCGAGCAGAATCCCGCGGCCGCCGCGCATCAGCTCGTAGAGGCGCCCCTGCTTCAGCGTCACGTCCCGCAGCCGCCGGCCGAGCAGGTCGTGGCCCTCGCCGAGGTCGTAACGGACCCCGACCGCGGTGATCATCTCCGTCACGGAGCGGTTCACGTCCTCGAAGTCCAGCAGCTCGGAGAACAACTCCCGCAACGCCCTGGCGCCCGCGGTGTCCTCGAGCAGCACGCCCTGCGCGAGGGTGCTGCCCAACACGCGGGCGCCCTCCGCGTGCCGCTCGGCGTGGTAGCTGTCCAGCAGCCCCTCCGGCGCCCAGCCGTTGACCTCGGCGGCCAGCTTCCACCCGAGGTTGAACGCGTCCTGGACACCGAGGTTGAGCCCCTGTCCGGCGGTCGGCGGGTGAATGTGCGCCGCGTCGCCGGCCAGCAGCACCCGGCCGACCCGGTAGCGCTCGGCCTGGCGGGTCGCGTCGCCGACCCGGGACAGCCAGCGCGGTGAGTGCGCGCCGAAGTCGGTGCCGGCGAACGCCCGCAGCCGCTCCTTGAACTCCTCGAAGGTCGGCGCGGCCGCCCGGTCCTCGGCCGGCCCTTCGGCGGGAACGATGACGCGGAACACCCCGTCCCCCAGGGGAACGGCGCCGAACCGCACGTGCTTCTTGCGGATCTCGGCCATGACGGCGGCCATCGCCGTCGGCTCCGCCGTCACCTCCACATCACCCAACAGCGTCTCGACCTTGGTGGGCTCACCGGGGAAGCCGACGCCGAGCAGCTTGCGCACCACACTGCGGCCACCGTCGCAGCCGACGAGGTAGCGGGCCCGCAGCCGGGCGCCTCCCCCGCCGGCTACGCCCTCAATGGCGGGGGTGCCCGCACCGGCCAGTTCGACGCTCACCCCGTCCTCGTCCTGGCTCAGCCCGACCAGTTCGCAGCCGCGCCGGATCTCGGCGCCGAGCTCGACGGCACGCTCGGTGAGCAGCCGCTCGGTGACCGTCTGCGGGATGGCGAGGCCGTACGGGTGCGCGGTGTCCACCCGGCCCGGCCAGGGCTTGACGATGGCGGCGAAGAACCCGCCGGCCTGGAACTTCTCGCCGACCGCGAGGAACCGGTCGAGCATGCCGCGCTGGTCCAGCACCTCGATGCTGCGCACGTGCAGGCCGCGTGCGCGGGACTGCCCGGTCGGCTCGGCCAGCCTCTCCAGCACGACCGTCCGCACTCCGGCCAGCTGGAGTTCGCCGGCCAGCATCAGCCCGGTCGGTCCAGCGCCGGCCACGATCACGTCGATCATCACAAACCCCCGTCAACTTCCACAGAACCCGGCTCAGGCTGGTGATTCTGCTGTACGACCAGGGCCTTGCCGCAAGCCCCCTGGTGCGCTATAAGTTGAGAGTGGCAAGGAGCGGGCAACCTCCTTGCCTCTGTCTTTTGTTGAGCGCTGCGGGCGGACGCCCTCCCCGCGAAGCAGCGGCGCGGCCTTGGATGTGGTGTGTCCCGTGAGGCGCGGCCCTGCGTGCGTCGAGTCTTTTGATCCGGCCGGTGGAGTGGGGGGGCCCCCCCCCGGGGGGGGGCCCCCCCCCGGCCGGGGGGGCGGGGGGGGGGGGGGGGGGGGGGGGGGGGGGGGGGGGGGGGGGGGGTTCTTGGGTTTTTGTGTGGGGGGGGGGGGGGGGGGGGCCCCCCCCGGGGGGGGGCCCCCCCACTCCGGATCGCGGTCAGCCGTTGGCGAGGGCCTGGAGGCGGTCGTAGGCGCCGTTGAAGAGGTTCTGGTCGCCGGGGAAGGTGCCGGAGTCGGCGTACTGCCAGAAGGTCTGGTAGCCCCAGCCGTTGGGGAGGGTACCGACGCCGGAGGCGTAGCGGGCTATCCAGAGCGGGTTGGTGGTGCCGAAGCCGCCGTTGTCGCCCGTGCACTGGCTCCACCAGTTGGTGGTGGTGTAGATGGTGGGGTAGCGGCCGGTGCGGGTGTGGACGGTGTTGCTGAAGGACCGGATCCAGCTGACCATCGCGCTCTGGCTGAGGCCGAAGCAGGTGGCGCCGTAGGGGTTGTACTCGATGTCGAGGGCGGGCGGGAGGGTCTTTCCGTCGCGGGACCAGCCGCCGCCGTGGTCGACGAACCAGTTGGCCTGGGCGGTGCCGGAGGAGCGGTCCGGGAGGGCGAAGTGGTAGGCGCCGCGGATCAGACCGGCGTTGTAGGAGCCGTTGTACTGCTGGGCGAAGTACGGGTTGGTGTAGGTGGTGCCCTCGGTGGCCTTGACGTAGGCGAAGCGGGCGCCGTTGGCCTTCACCGAGGCCCAGTTGACGTTGCCCTGGTAGCTGGCGACGTCCAGCCCGGGGGTCTGGGTGGCGGCGAGGGCGAAGATGCCGGCGGTGCTTGCTCTGCCCTCGTGGGCCGCGACGGTGGAGCCGGCGAAGTCGAGGTCGGGGTGGATGGGCGGGAGGTGCCGTGCGGCCTGCTCGGCCACCTCGGAGGGGGCCGGCTCGGCCGCGTACGCGGGTGCGGCGGCGCCCGTGACGAGGGCGGCCGCGGCGGCGAGCGCGGCGGCGACGGGGAGCCTGCGGGACTTCGGTGTCCCGGTGGTACCGGTGGGGCTGGCGGAGCGGGAAGTGCTGAACATGAACACTCCTCTGGTCCGGTGCTGGTGACCCGTGGATGGCGGTACAGCCGGTGTGGGGCCGGCCGGGAGCAGACTAGCCATGTACCCGCCAGCCTGACCAGGTATCCCGGGTCACATCCTGAACCACCGTCACATCTGTGTGGTTACCGGCCGGTTGGCCCGGAAGGTCCCGCCTCGCGGCCGGCTGGCCGCGGGCTCCGGTTCCGGCCCGTGCCGGTCCCCTGGGCGGCTGTGGCACGATGCCGGGAGCCGACTGCCGGAGCCCGCCGCCCGCTGGAGAGAAGAGGACCCCCGTGCCCGAGACCACCCGAGACGCCGCCCAGCCCGAGCCGGGCGGCCTCGCCTTCCGCGCTGCCACCGTCGCCGACGTGCCCGCCCTGGTCGAGCTGATCGAGTCCGCCTATCGCGGCGAGACCAGCCGGGCGGGCTGGACCACCGAGGCGGACCTGCTGGGCGGACGGCGCACCGACGTCGAGAACGTCACCGCCGCCGTCACCCACGCCGACGGCGTGGTCCTGCTCGCCGAGCACGCCGGCGAGCTGCTCGCCTGCTGCCAGCTGGAGCGCCGGGGTGAGCACGCCTACTTCGGGATGTTCTCGGTCCGCCCGGGCCGCCAGGGCGGCGGCGTCGGCCGGGCGGTGCTGGCGGAGGCCGAGCGGTTCGCGGCGGAGGAGTGGGGCGCCGTCGAGCTGGAGATGACGGTTATCGAGCAGCGCGCCGACCTGATCGCCTGGTACGAGCGCCGGGGCTTCTCCCGCACCGGGGTCCACTCCCCGTTCCCGTACGGCGACGAGCGTTTCGGCATCCCGCTCCGCCCCGACCTGCGGTTCGAGAAGCTGGTGAAGAAGCTTACTTGACAGTAGGTTTGAGGATTCGTCAATGCTGACCTGCGGCAACGTGGAGATGTCACACCTCGTTCATGATTGGTCTAGGCCAATGTGAGAGGCTGGCGGACGAACGGTCACGTTCCGTCCTGCCCAGGGGGGCCATTTCCGCATGCCCGCACTCCATGGCACCGCCATGCCCGCAACCGACACCGCTCCGCCCGCCATTACCGGCGCCACCCGTCCGGCGATCGAGGCGGCTCGTCCCGCGATCGACGCCACCCGTCCGGCTGCCGCCGTCGCCCTTCCCGCCTCCGCCTCAGCTGCCTCTACCGGTGCCGTCGTGCGCGGCCCCGCCGCTGCCGGAGGCCCGCCCGCGGGCGGTGCGCAGCGTCTGCCCAGCCCGCCCGACGACGAGGAGCTCTACTGGTACTTCGGCCCCCAGCGCCGTTGGGTGCTGCTCTGCGCCACCCTCTCCTACGCCGGCGCCACCGCCACACTCGGTCTCTTCGCACTCAGCCGGCCACTGCTCTGGCCGTTCCTGGTCCTGACCGTGCTCAACGCCGCCACCTGGCTGCTCTCCCTCGCCGACGGCCAGCGCGCCCGCCGCTACACCCGCGACTCGCACGACCTGCTGCTGCGGGCCTGGCGGCCGGCCCGGTACCCCGGCGTCGACCTGCTGCTGCCCACCGCCGGCGAGCCGCTCGACGTCCTCGCCAACGCCTACCGGCACACCGCGGCCGTCCGCTGGCCCGGCGAGCTGACCGTCCTCGTCCTCGACGACGCCGACCGCCCCGAGGTGCGCGAACTCGCGAAGGCCCACGGCTTCCAGTACCGGGCCCGGCCCGACCGGGGCCGGTTCAAGAAGGCCGGCAACCTCAACCACGGCCTGGCCGAGAGCACCGGCGAGATCGTCGCCGTCCTCGACGCCGACTTCTGCCCGCGCCCCGACTTCCTGCAGCACCTGGTGCCCTACCTCGACAACCCCGAGGTCGGCATCGTCCAGAGCCCGCAGTGCTTCGACACCGACCCCGGCATGTCCTGGCTGGAGCGGGCCGCCGGAGCCACCCAGGAGATCTTCTACCGGTGGATCCAGCCCTCCCGGGACGCCCAGGACGGCACCGTCTGCTGCGGCACCAACGCGCTCTACCGGCGCGCCGCACTGAAGCGGGTCGGCGGCTTCGCCGAGATCGACCACAGTGAGGACCTCTACACCGGCCTCTCGCTCGCCCGCGCCGGGTGGACCACTCGGTACGTGCCCGCGCTGGTCGCCAAGGGCATGTCGCCCACCGGCCTGCCCGCCTTCATCAGCCAGCAGTACCGCTGGTGCCTCGGCTCGCTCGCCCTGGTCGGCGACCCCGGCTTCCGCAGCGGCCCGCTCTCCCGCTCGGCCCGGCTCTGCTTCTGGAACGGCATCCTCGGCTACCTCACCAGTGCGGTGAACGTCTTCGCCGTTCCGCTGCCCGCGCTGATCATGCTGTTCTTCCGCCCCGACGAGATCCGGCCCTGGCAGGTCCTGCCCTTCCTGCCGCCGATCTGGGTCGCGCTCGTCCTGCTGCCCGCGATGTCGCGCACGCGCTGGCGCTTCGAGGTCACCCGGGTCCAACTCCTGGGCGGGCTCTGCCACGTGGTCGCCATCGCCCACGCGCTGCGTCGCCGCAGCGCCGACTGGGTGCCCACCGGCGCCGTCTCCGGCGGAAGTTCGCTGGCCCGCACCGTCGCCCGGATCGGCGTCGGCTGGCTCGGCCTCGTCGTCCTCGCCGGTGTCGCCGGCCTCGCCCGGGCCGTCGCCCTGTACGGCTGGCAGCCCTACTGGGCACTCGCCGCGCTGCTCGGACTCACCGCCTACACCACGATTCCGCTCCTCCGGGCCCTCCGGCCCCTGCTGCGCGGCGGCAACGGTGCCGCCGTCGCCGAAGTCGCCCCGCCCGCCCGGCGCGTCTCCGACCTGGGCTTCGGCCGGGCCGAGGCCGTCGCCCTCACCGCCGTGCTGCTGCTCTGCGGCCTGCTGGCCTCCGGCTGGGCCGACCCGCTCATCCTCTGACGCTTCGTCAATTCATCTCTCTTTCGCACCCCTTGCGCGTCGCCCCACCGGCGCGGACCCACCGCTCGGCCGCCCCATCGGCCGGCGGTCCCCGAACACCGCTGCCAGTCACTGCAAGGAGCACCGCCGTGCCCACGGCCGTACCACCGAGCGCCGGACGCCCGCCCGTCGAACCGCCGAGCGCCGGACGCCCGCCCGTCGAACCGCCGAGCGCCGGACGCCCGCCCGTCGAACCGCCGAGCGCCGTCCGCACCGATCCCGCACCCGAACCGGGGCCGCCCGACACCCTGGTCGAACTCGTCCACCGCCCCATCACCGCCGCCGCTGCCGAGTCGGCGCCGCAGCCGGACGGGCCGAGCGCCGGGGAGCCCCGCGGGCGGGCCGCCTTCCGGCCCGACATCGAGGGCCTGCGCGGCGTCGCCGTGCTCGCCGTCCTGGCCTTCCACGCCGCCGTCCCCGCCTTCACCGGCGGCTACGTCGGCGTCGACATCTTCTTCGTCATCTCCGGATTCCTGATCACCGGCGTGCTGCTGGGCCGCCCGATCGGCCTCCGGGACTTCGCCGCCCGCCGGGCCCGCCGCATCCTGCCCGCCGCCGCCGTCGTCCTGGTCGCCACCGCGCTCGCCGGCGGCGCCCTGCTCGACCCGCTTCGCGGGACCGACCTCGCCCGTGACCTGATCGCCGCCGCCGGCCAGTTCGCCAACTGGCGGTTCGTCGGCCGGCAGACCGACTACCTCGCCGCCGAACGCGACCCGAGCCCGCTCCAGCACTTCTGGTCGCTGGGCGTGGAGAACCAGTTCTACCTGCTCTGGGGCGTCCTGCTGCTCGGCCTCGCCCGCCACCTCGCGGGCCGCCGCCGCACCGCCGCGATCGCGCTCGCGACCACCGCGATCGGCGGCGTCTCGCTGGCGCTCTGCATCCGCTGGACGGCCGGCTCCGCACCGCTCGGCTACTTCTCCACCGCGAGCCGGCTCTGGGAGTTCGCCGCCGGCGCCGGCGCCGCCCTGCTCGGAACGGCCCTGGCCGGCCGGCTGCCACGTGCGGGCCGGGCCGCCCGGCCCGCCGGCTGGGCGCTGCGCCTGCTCGGCTGGGGCGGCGCGGCGGCCGTCGCCCTCGCGGTCCTCACCTACGACCGCAACACGCCCTTCCCCGGAAGCGCCGCCCTGCTGCCCGTCCTCGGCACGGCGGCCGTCCTGCTCGCCGGACCGGCACACCGCGCCCTCGGTCCGGCCGACGCCGGCCGGCTCCTCGCCACCCGGCCGCTGCGCGCCGCCGGCCGCCTCTCGTACGCCTGGTACCTCTGGCACTGGCCGGTGCTGACCATCGCCCAGGCCCGCTACGGCACCCTGCCGTGGACCACCCTCGCCGCGCTCACCGCCGCCAGCGCCCTGCCGGCCTGGCTCACCCTGCGGCTGGTCGAGCAGCCGCTCCGGTACGGCAGCAGCCCGGCGCCCCGGCGGGGCCTCGCGGTCGGTGCCAGCGCCCTGGTCATCCCGCTGATCGCCGGACTGACCCTCGGTGGCGGCACCGTCCGGGCTCTCGGCGGCGCCGAGCTGCCCGTGGCGGTCCCGGCCGGCGCGGTCGACGGCCCCGCCCTGCTCGCCCCCGGCACCCGGGTGCTCACCCTGACGCCCTCGCTCGCCCGGGCCCGCGAGGACTTCCCGCCCGGCCGGGGCTGCGAGATCCCGCTCGGCGCCGACACCAGCCCGCGCTGCCTGTTCGGCACCGAGTCCAGCCCCGACCGGATCGTGCTGGTCGGCGACTCCCACGCCGGCCAGTGGATCTCGAGCGCGCTGGCGCTGGCCGAGCAGCGGAAGTGGGCGCTGGAGGTGCTGGTCAAACCGGGCTGCCCGCTGGCGACCCTGACCGTGCGCAACAACGTCCTCGGCCGTACCTTCGACGAGTGCGACCGCTGGCGCGAGAACACCCTGACCCGCCTCGCCACCGGCCCCAGGCCGCGCCTGATCCTGATGGCCGGCCTCAACCGCTACGGCAGCCAGGACGAGCGCACCGAGGGCTGGACCCGCACCCTCGACCGGCTCTCCGCCGTCGGCGCCCCGCTCGCCTACCTCGCGGACACGCCGATGCCCGGCAAGGACATTCCCACCTGCCTGGCCGCCTCCGACGGCCGCTCGGACTCCTGCTTCTTCCCCCGCGAGTCGGCCTTCGAACGCGACCCGCTGACCGACGGCGGCCTCGCCGGCCGCTACGGCGTCCGCGTCCTCGACCTCGCCCCGCTGCTCTGCCCGGGCACCGGGCCGGACTGCCCGGCGGTCCTGGAGGGCGTGGTGCTCTACCGGGACACCGGGCACATCACCGACACCCTGGCGCGGGTGCTGGCGCCCCGGCTGGACAGGAAACTGCTGGGAGCGTGGTGAGCCGGGGGCCGGCGCCGGGGCCTCAGCCGTAGATGCCGTGGCAGAGCCGGGCCTGTTCCGAGCCGGCCGGCCAGCGGCCGAAGCGCTCGGCCTGGTCGCAGACGGACCCGGGGCCGACGGCCGTCGGCACGCTCGGGGCCCTGCCCGGAGCGGGCGCCGGCACCGCCGCGGGCGGGGCCGGCGCCGCAGTGGTGGCCGGCGGGCGGGACGGCGCCGGGCGCGGTGCCCGGCTCGGCCTGGGCCGGGCGGTGCCGGGGGCGGCGTGGTCCGCCCCGGCGGGCTCGTCCTCGCCGCCCGTCTGCGGCGCGGGGGCGGGGTCCGCCTCCGGTGAGGAGGCGGGCGTGCCGGTGGGCGGCGCGTCCGAGGCCGGCAGCAGGTCGGGCGACAGGGGGAACGAGGGCTCCAGGGGTAGGGCCGGTGCGGCGGACGCCTCCGTCGAGGAGGACGTCGAAGAGGACGTCGAGGAGGACGTCGACGGGGAGGGCGAGACCGACGGGAACGCCACCACCCCCGTGGTCTCGTCACCCGACCCGGGCCCGCACATCACCAGGACGGAGGCCATCGCGGTGACGATCCCGGCCGCCGTCGCCGCCCACACCCAGCGCGGCTTCCGCGCCGGAGCGGGCACGGCCCGAGCAGCTGAGCCCGGGGCAGGAGCGCCCGGAGCGGATGCGCCCGGACCGAAGGACGGAGCGGAGGCCGCAGCGGCCGGTGGCGGCGGTACCGGCGGCGGCTCCCACCGCTGCGCCGGCCACTGCCACTGCCCGCCTGCCGGTTGCCTGCCCGTCGCCCGCCCGCCTGCCGGTTGCCCGCTCATGCCCTGAGTCCTCCTGCCGGCCGTCGCCGACCACCGGCGACCCGCTCGCCGTGCTCAACGAGCGCGCGGACGCCGGGACATGACCCGGAAGAGGGTTCTCTGGCGCCCGCCTCCCGGCCGTCCGCCCCGCCGGTACGCTGCCTGCCGTACCCCGGGTGCGGAGGTCCCCGGTCCGCCACATGCTGGGGGCATGGAAACCAACAGCACGTCGAAGCCCCTGGTCGAGGTCGCCGAGTTCCGCACCGACAGCCGCTACCGCCTGGTCCACTTCGAGGGCCACGGCTGGGAGCCGTTGGCCCCGGAGGAGTTCGAGCCGAGGGTCCACCAGCTCTTCCCCGATCTCGACCCGCGCGACCCCGTCCGCGTCCACTGGGCCGACCGCCCCTGGGAATGGCCCGCCTGGCACCCCGGCGAGGCCTGACGGCCGTCGGGCCTTCCGGCCGTCCGGACCCGGATGGGCGCCGGCCTGGACACGGGGCGGTGGCCTGATCCCGGGGCGCCGGCCGGGCCTCAGGGCCGGGTGCGGGCGCGGTAGCCGGCGATCTTGGCGAGGTTGCCGCAGCGCTCCATCGAACACCAGCGGCGACGGCGGGCCTGGGAGTCGTCCAGGAAGAGCAGCGAGCAGTCCGGGTTCTCGCACTCCTTGACCCGGCCGAGAAGCGGGCCGCCCGCCAGCAGCACGGCGTCGCGCGCCACCGCGGCGAGGGCGGCCCGGACGCCGTCCGCGGGGGCCCCGGTGTGCCAGTGAAGCCGGAGTCCGCCGTCCGCCGGGTCGAGTTGGGGGGCGAGGTCGGGGGCGGCGGCGGCCGCGTTGGCCTCGGTGAGGTCGCCCGCGGCCGGGGGGATGCCCGCCATCGCGGCGCGCAGCAACCGGTACAGGGCCTCGCGCAGCCGGCGCGCGTCCGTCAGGTCGCGGTCGGTGGCCTCGGCGGTCGCGTCGTCGGGGCGCAGCGCCGCCTCGGTGAGCCAGCGGGTCAGTGCGTCGTGGTCGGGCAGGCGCTCGACGGGGGTGGCGTGGCGCCGGCCGAGGGTGGCGACGAAGTTCAGACAGGGGCGGCCGCCGAGGAACGGGAAGGCGAGCTGCGGGTCGGTGGCGTGGGCGCTGCGCGGCATGGGGAGAGCCTACGCCCGGAACCACGCTTGACACCACTTCATCCGGTGTCGCAAGGTGACACCTGTTCATCAGGTGTCACTCACGAGGGCGGGTACGCAACCATGCGCGCAGTACGGATCGAGCAGTTCGGCGGCCCCGAGGTGCTGCTCCCGGCGGATCTCCCGGATCCGGTGCCCGGCCCCGGAGAGGTGCTGGTGCGGGTCGCCGCGGCGGGCGTCAACCGGGCCGACGCGCTGGTCCGTTCGGGCGTCTACCACCGCGCCGGACGGCCGCCGCTGATCCTCGGTGTCGAGGCGGCCGGCACCGTCGCCGCCCTGGGGGAGGGGGTGACCGGCCTGGACGCCGGGCAGCCCGTCCTGGCGATGGATGCCGCCGCCGGCTCCGGCTTCTACGCCGAACTCGCGGTCGTCCCGGCCGCCCGGGTCACGTCCCTGCCCGAGGGGGTCGGCATGCTCGCAGCCGCCGCGCTGCCCTCCGCCTGGCTCACCGCCTGGTACTGCCTGCACCGGCTGGCCCGGGTGGTCGCCGGGGAGACGGTGGTCGTGCAGGCGGCGGCCAGCGGGGTCGGCAGCGCGGCGGTGCAGATCGCCGCCGAGGCGGGCGCGCGCGTCATCGCCGTCGCCGGCTCCGCGGCCAAGGCCGAGTGGGCGGCCGGCTTCGGTGCCGACGCAACCGTCGACACCTCCGCCCACCCGGAGGACGCCGCCGTCGGCGAGGTGCTCCGGCTGACCGGCGGGCGCGGCGCCCACGTCGTCCTGGACACCGTCGGCGGGCGGGTGTTCGGCCGGAGCCTGCGCCAGGCCGGCCAGGCCGGACGGGTGGTCGCGCTGGCCAACGTCGCCCTGGAGCCCAGCACCATCGACACCCGGCACTTCTACCCGAAGAACGTGTCCATCCACGGCTTCCAGATCACCAACCTGCTGGACCACGGCTACGACCCCCGCCCCGACCTGCGGGAGATCGCCGCCCGCGTCGCCACCGGGGCGTACCGGGTGCCGGTGGAGTCCGTGTTCCCCCTGGAGGAGGCGGCCGACGCCCACCGGCGGTTGGAAAGTCGCGCCAACCGGGGCAAGATCGTCCTGACCGTGGCGGCCGACCCAGCCTGACCGCGGCGCACGCGACGGGCGAGGGGGATACGTGGACCGGCTGGCGAGCAACGCGGGTTACGGCGAGGCGGCGGAGCAACTCGCCGTGCAGTACGAGGAAGTGACGTTCGAGGAGGTCCACCGCGAGGTGCTGCACCTGTTCCCCGAGCGGCCGTCCGACATCCTCGACATCGGCGCCGGCACCGGCCGGGACGCCGCCGCCCTGGCCGCACGCGGCCACCGCGTCGTCGCCGCCGAGCCGACGGCGGAGCTGCGCCGGGCCGGCCGGCGCATCCATGCCGGCAGCGCCATCCGCTGGGTGGACGACGCGCTGCCCGCCGCCACCGTGCTCGGCACGGCGGGCGAGCGCTTCGACCTGATCCTGCTCTGCGCCGTCTGGATGCATCTGGCCGAGGACGAACGACCGTTGGCGATGGACGCCCTCGCCCGGCTGCTCGCCCCCGGCGGCCGGGTCCTCCTCTCGCAGCGCCACGGCCCCGTCCCGGCCGGCCGCCGGATGTTCGACGTCCCGGCCGACGAGACGGTCGCGCTCGCCGGGGCCCGTGGGCTGGACCTGCTGCTCCGCACCGAACGCCCCGATCTGCACGACCGCCCGGGTGTGCACTGGACGGTGCTCGCCTTCGAGTCGGCGGGTGGGCAGGCGTCGTAGCCTGGCGGGCGGGTGTCACCGGGGGCGTCCGGTGCCTGCGTTCGGCCTGCCTCCGGTGCCGGCGTCCGGTGCCGGCGTCCGGTGCCTGCGTTCGGTGCCTGCGTTCGGTGGCTGCCTCCGGTGACCGCCGTACCCGTACTACTCAAGACCGTTCCCGTCTGCCACCCTTGGTCTTCGTCGGGCGCTGTCGAGCGATCTGCCCGGCGGGCAAGGCGCGACCATGAGACGCGGGTCCCGCTGCAGTTGCGGTCGAAGTGCGCCGCTGGAACCGGCCGCGGAGCTGGACCTCAAGTCCGTCATCCTGCGGGTCACCGTCGGTGGTCGCGAGGTCGTCACGACCGCGCTCGGCGAGTCGATGACGGGGGTCCCGGCCGACCCCGCGATGCACTTCCGGAACGGCAACGTGGCGATCAGCTACATGGGCACGGCACTGCTGCGGCTGGTCGACGAGGGCAGAGTCGGCCTCGACGACCCCGTGTCGCGTTGGCTGCCCGGCCTCCCGCACGGCGAGGGCGACCGGATCACCCTGCGCATGCTCGCCGCCTCCACCTCCGGTCTCGTCGACTACGTCACCACCCCGGGGTTCTCCGACGCCGTCTACGCGGACCCGTTCCGCCAGTGGACGGCGGAGGAGCTGGTGGCCATCTCCACCGGCGAGCAGCTGTGGTACGAGCCCGGCACCAACTGGAGCTACTCGCACGCCAACTTCGTCCTGCTCGGTGCCGCCCTGGCAAAGATCACCGGGATCCCGCTGGACGTCCTGCTCCAGCAGACGGTCATGGGGCCGCTCGGACTGAGCGAGACCCGCAACAGCTTCACGCCCGACATCCCCACGCCCGTCCTGCACGCCTTCACCGCCGACCGCGGGAGGTACGAGGAGTCCACCTTCTGGAACCCCTCGTGGACCACCCCCCCCGGCGCTGTGCAGACCACCGACATCTGCGACCTGGCCCGCTCGGCCGTCGGCATCGGCTCGGGCGAGCTGCTCTCCCCGGCCGCCTACCGGGAGCTGCTGAACCCGGGGACGGTGGGCCTGGGCCACCCGACCGACAGATGCCCGGAGACGGTCTGCATCGCGCAGACCGAGGCCACCCACTACGGAATGGGCCTGCTCGTCCTGAACGACTGGGTCTCCCAGCACCCGTTGTTCTTCGGTTACTCCGCCTCCCAGGACTACCTCCCGTGCGAGCACCTGGCCATCGCCGTCTCGACCACCGACGGCCCCAAGGCCCCGGGTGGCCACAGCGCCCACACGATCGCCCAGCGGATCGCGGCCGCCCTCGCCCCGGACCACCCGATCCCCGACTTCGGCTGATCCTCACCCCCGGCCCGCCCGACGCCCGCGTGCTCCTCGATTCCCACCGTCCCCGCGCCGTTGAGGTGCTCCGGCTGGCGGAGGCAGTGCGCGTACCCACCCCGCCGACCGCTGCCCGCTGACCACGACCCGTTGACCACGACCCGCTGACCGCAGACCCGCCACCCCGGCAGCTCCTGGTGGCTCGCACCTCCGTCGCTCCCGGGCGGAAGAGGGTGGAAGAGGCGCGGGCGGTGGGCGGGCGGTCGGCAGGGGTGGTCCCAGGGAAGCGCCCGGCGGCCACGGGCGGTAACGGGCGGTCAGGCGGCCGGGACAGGCCGGTTCGGAGCGGGCGAACCGACCGGCCGTGCCCGCGCCGACCGGCCCGCCGGTTCACCCCACGGGTCCCCCCTCGGAACGCCTTCGAGCATCACCAGCCCGCAGTGGAGGTGTCGATGCCGTCCGCGAGTCCGGCGTCGTAGCGGAGCGGGCGGGAGTCGGCGGGCCCGGGCCCGGCCGTGGTCCGCGACGCGGCACTGCGCGGGACGCCCGGGATCACGTGGACCGGCACCGGGCATGCCCGGATCAGGGCGGCCACCTCGGCCCGTCCGGCCGGGCGCCCCGCCTCGCGGAGCCTGCGGGCGGCGCGCCTGGCGGCGCCGGGGCGATGGGACGGGTGCGACGCCGAAGGGGTGGTCGGCCGGCCGGTGCGCGACCGGAGGAACGGGGTTTCGACCAGGACGACCCCGGCCACGGTGCGCGGGTGGGCGGCCGCGTAGCGCAAGGCCGTGGTGGCGGAGGCCGCGTGGGCGACCAGGACGGGGCGTGAGCGGACGGGCGCCAGCAGGTCGGCCAGCCAGTGGTCGTCCGGGACGGATGCGGGGGAGGAGCGGCCGAGGCCGGGCAGGTCGGCCGCCAGTGCGGGTGCGCTCAGCCGGGCGACCACCTCGCGCCAGGCGTCGGCGTCCTCGCCCGGCCCGTGCAGCAGGACGTAGCGGAGAGCCTCGACGTCCCCGGCGACGTAGCTGCGGGAGCCGGCGACGTCTGCGAATGCGCCCGGGAGCGCCGCGCCCTGCGGCGAGGATCCGAAACCGTCGGCGACCAGCCGGGTGGCCCAGCGGCGCAACAGCTCGGCGACCGGCGGGTGTTGGAGACCGGCCGCGTGGGCGAGCCGGTCGGCGGAGGCGGTGTCGTAGGTGTCCTCGGAGAGGAAGGTGAGCGTCTCGGGGTCGGCGCCGGTCAGTACGCGGGGCAGTCGGCGGACCAGGCCGACCGGGACGAGCCGCCGGGGCGCGGGCACGCCGAGGTGCTCGGCCAGCAGCGCGATCAGCTCCGGCAGGGGCGGGGTCTCGGGGTCGAGGACGGTGTGCGCGTGGGCCGGGCCGGCGTCGTGCTCGGGGACGGCCGCGAGGAACCGGGCCAGGTGGTCGACCGCGACCACCGGCAGGAACGTGCGCGCTGATCCCGGCAGCAACGGCAGCCGCCCGTGCCAGAGTTGGCGCACCAGCTCGGCCGGGCCGATGTACTGCCCGGTCTCGCCGGTGACCGAGTGCCCGATCACGCTGCTCGGGTTCACCGTGGTGATCGGTACGCCGAGCCGGGCGGCGGTGACGCGGACGGCGGCGTCGCCCAGCTGCTTGGACGCCTCGTACGCGCCGAGCCTGGCGTAGAGCGCGTCGGCTTCGGCGGCGGGCAGCGGATGGCGCGGTGCGGCGTCCCGGCCGACCCGGTAGCCGGAGAGGTGGACCAGCCGCCGGAGGCCGGGGAGGCCGGCGGCCCAGTCCAGGGCGTGCAGTGCCCCGTCCACGTTGGCGGCGTGTGCCTCGGCCCGGGAGAGGCCGAAGCGGTAGAGGGCGGCGAGGTTGTGCACGTCGCGGACGTGTGTGAGCCGGGCGTCGTCCTCGGGCGACAGGCCGAGGCCGGGCCGGGTGAGGTCGGCGGCGACGGTGGTCAGGGCGTCGGCGTCGGCGCCGTGCTCGTGAAGCCAGCTGCGCAGCTCCTGGTCCCGTGCGGTTCCGCGCCCGCCCCGGACGGCGGCGGCCACCGGCTCGCCCCGTCCGAGGAGTTCGAGGACGAGCCAGCGGCCGAGGAACCCGGTGGCGCCGAGGACGAGGGTGCGCGGGGGGAGGGGAGCCGGGGTGGGCGCGGATGAGGATCCGGATGTGGACGTGGGGGTGGTGGAGGTGGTGGCGGCTGTGGCTGTGGTGGAGGCGGTGGCGGCGGCTCGGACGTTCATGGGCAGGGTTCCTTTTCTGTAGACCGGTCCACTTATGTAGACCGGTCTGCATATTTTTTGGCGCTGAGAGGGCGGGGCCTGCGGGCGTGGGCGTTGTGTCGTGCCCTGGCCCGAGTTTCTGTAGACCGGTCTGCATATTTTTTGCGCGACGACATGCCCCCGGCCTGAGGGGCCAAGGGGAGCAACGGCGTACGCAGGTGAACATACCGCTGCCGGGGAGCCCGGAGGAAGTGGGGACGGCGATCCTGCAGGGGCGGTGGTCCTGCAGGGGCCGCGAGATCGTCCGGCGAAGTGGTGGGCGGCGCTGCGCCGACGTGGCCCGCGGCGCGTGTGGCGTCAGGCGGGGCGCGGGTCCTCAAGGAACCGGCGGAGCGAGTCCGTCATCGCGGCCACGAAGGCGTCGCGGGTCTGCTCGGTGACCAGGTCCAGGGACAGGTAGGGGTTGAGGTCCTCCAGCTCGACCAGGAGCAGTTCGCCCTCCTGCGTGCGGCAGGCGTCCACACGCTGGATGCCGTGGTCGAGGGTGTTCCACTCGATGAAGCGGCGGGCGAAGGCGAGGTCGGCGTCGGTGGCCTCGTAGGGTTCGAGGGCCCAGCGCCGGTCGGGGTCGGGAGCGTGGAGGGCGTACTGGAAGGCGTCGTCGACGTAGTAGAACGACACCTCGTAGCGGAAGTCGATGCGCGGCTGGACGAGGATGTGGCCGTAGGCGAGGCCGCTCAGCTGGTCCGGGGGTATGAAGGAAAGGCCGATGGAGTCCGCGCCGGCCTTCGGCTTGACGGCGTACTGCGCGGCCTCGGGCAGCAGGTGCAGGTCCTGGGGCCGGTCGATGGTGGGGATGACCGGGTGTCCGGTGGCGGTGAGGTCCAGCAGGTACTGCTTGCCGGCCATGTCGCCGCGCCCGGACAACGGGTTGTAGACCCGGGTGCCGAGGGCCCTGGCGCGGTCCCGAAAGGCGTCGTACTCCTTCTGGTAGTGCAGCACGGGACCGCTGTTGCGGACCACGACCGCGTCGAAGGCGTCCATCAGCGCGGCGGCGTCGAGGGGGTGGCAGAGGGCGAGGTCGAAGTCGTCGCGCAGGCGGGAGGTCAGGAGGATGTCCTCGTCGCCGTAGCGCCGCCCGCGGGCCGGGTAGGCGAGATCGGTCACGAACAGGACGCTCGGGCGGGCGGGCATGGCGCATCTCCTCGGGGCGGGGCCCGCCAGCCTACCCAGCGGGGGCGGCGCGCCCGACCCGGCACCTGGTGCCGGAGGCGGACGGTGGCGGTGCCCGGCAGCAGGCCGGAGGGGCCGGGGCAGGCTCGGGGTGGTGGGCCGCCGTCGTCGTAGGGCTCGCCGTCGTCGGGGCGGTCGCCGTCGTCGGGGTCGCCGTCGTCGTCACGGGGCCCCCGGTGGAGGCCGCCCGGTCACCGGCGGGGGCCGTAGTTCCAGTAGTGGTCCGGGTAGTCCCCGCACGGGTACTGCATCAGGGGAGCCTGCGGGGCGCTGCTGCGGTAGGAGACGGCGAGGCACTGGTGGCTGTTGTCGTTGACGAAGCGGAGGCCGTTCGGCCACTTCTCGATCTTCCAGGACTGCCCGGGGCTGTTCCTGCACGTGGACTGGATGACGGGGGCGGCGGCTTCGGTGCTGGAGTCCCGGACGGAGAGGCACAGTGCGCTGTTGTAGCTGACGATCCGGTAGTAGGTCTCCCCCTCGGCGTCGGTGTAGGACTTCTGGGCTTCCCAGAAGTGGTCGGGGTAGTCCCCGCAGGGGTACTGCTGGACCTCCCGGCCCTCCTCCCTGGTGCCGCCGGCTGTGGCCATGCACTGCGAGCTGTTGCCGTTCTTGATCGCCACCGGCACCGGTGGCGGGACGGCCGGGGTGCCGCCGAGGCGGCCGGGCATCGAGGGCTCCGCGCCCGGTTTCGGTACGGAGGTGGCGGACGCCGGCGGCGGTACGGGCCCGCCGCTCGCGTTCGGTGCCGAGGGGGCGGCGGGTGCAGGCAGGGTGCCGGGGGCTGGGGTCGGAGCCGCCGTACCCCCCGGCGCCGGGGCGGCGGGTGCGGGGGTGGCGGGTGCGGGAGCCGCCGGGGCAGGGAGTGCGGGGGCTTGAGCCGCCGGTGCGGTGGCAGCCGCTTCGGTTCGAGGGGCTGTGCCGCTCGGCGGGGGAGAGGGCGAGGGGGTGACCGGCGCCGCTCCCGGAGCCGGTGGAGGACTGCCGTCTGCCGTTGCCGAGGAGGGGCCGGCGGTCGTCGCACCGGCTGCGGGCCCCACCCGGGCCCCGGCTGCCTGGGGGGCCGAGTCGAAGCGGGCCGGAGCGTCCACGCCGACGCGCATGCCCACCAGTACCCCGGTCAGGAGCAGCACTGCGGCCAGTGCCGCCCCAGCCGCGCCCATGGCTGCGCCGCTGCGGGCCGTTCGGCGGCGCCGTGGGCCGGGGCCCCCGCCGCGCGGGGGGCCGACCGTCGCTCGGCCCAGCACGAACGGACCGGTCAGGCGGTTGTCCGGGGCCCGGACCAGCTCGCCGCGGACAATCCTCGGGCCGGCACAGGCGGGGGCCATCCGCATCACGTCCCGGCAGCGGTCGGCCAGGGCCTCCCGCACCCTGACCAGGTCGGTTTCCAGGCGCCGCAGCACCGGGAGGTGTGCTGCCACCTCGCCGGTCCCGGTCGGAATGCTCCCGGCCGGTTCGATGCCGGTCGTCGGTTCGATCCCGGCCGGCACGGTCCCGGTCGTCTGTTCGGCTCCGGCCGGTACGCTGCCGGTCGTCCCGGCCCCCGGCGTCCTGACGACGGCCGCCCCGGCTCCCGGCGGCTGCCGGTCGCCGCTCGCCAGGGCCTGCGTCCGCGTCCGGTCGACCAGGAGACCTACGGCGTCCTGTTCCCGCTCGGCCGTCCGCTGCACCTCGCGCGCGGTCTCCCTGATCCGCCGCACCTCGGCGAGGCAACGCGTCGCCTCCCGCAGCCGGGCCCGCCGCAGCTCCGCCGGCTCTCCGTCGTTCAGGGTCGGGGACGCGGGGCCCGCCTCGTCCGTGGCACCGGCGCCCAGTTCACCCCGTAACTCGGCCACGATCGCCACCAGCACCCGGATCAGTTCCTCCGACTCCGCGACGCCCGCCTCGGCCTGCCGTTGTGCCTGCCGGGCCCGGTCCAGTGCCTGCTGCGCGGCCGAGCGTTCCGCGGCGGGCGGACGGAGCCCCTCGGCCGCCCGGGCGGCCTGTTCGTGCAGGTGCGCGGCGCGTGCCAGCAACACCGCCCGGGCCCCCGGGTCCGCCCGGTGGTCGTGTATCAGCCGCTGGAGCAGGTGCCACGGGATGTCCTTCTCCGCAGAGCGGTACTCGCTCCAGCTGGTCCTGCCGGCCGGGTAGCGCTGCGCGAGCTTGCGGACGGTGATCCCCGCGGTCACCTCCCGCACGAACCGGGCCAGGGCGTCCGCCTGTTCGGTCTCTCCCTTGAGCCGCCCCTGCGGGCGTCCAGCACCAACCACCCCGTGCCCCCTGCCTTGTCCGCGGCCAAACCGGATTGTCCGTCGCTCACCTGAGCGCCGGCGGATTCTTGTAGATGGACAATCAAAACAGGTCGCACTCTGGAGTCTCCACCGGTTCTTCGGACAACTTGCCGGCCTCCCGGGAAGTCGGGGAGGCGCCCCGGTCACCGCTGCGCCCGGCGGACTCCTGACGCACGACTCGCGCCGCGCGACCGGGGCCGTGCTCGGCGGGAGTAGCCCCTCCTCGCAGGCGTCGGGAGCGCTGCGGGCGGATGGCGCGGAAGCCCTCAGCACCGCCGAGTCCGCAGCACCGGCAAGTCCTCGGTACCGGCGGGCCCGCAGTGCCGGCGAGTCCTCAGTGCCGGTAAGTCCTCAGCAGCGACAGGAAAGAGGAACGAGATGCGCAACCGGTTCGAGCCGGCGACGGCCGGAGGAGTCTTCCCCGGCGTCGGCGGCAACGGGTGCACCGACACCGCGTGGAGTCTCACCGGCGGCACGGCCGTCACCCGTGGGACTGCCACGGTGGTGCGACGCGGGGGTGGCGTCCGTGAGCATCACTCCGGGTGAAGGCCGGTCAGGCACGGTCCGACCGAGGAACAGGAGTGTACGGGTGTCGAAGAAGACTGCCGTTGTCGCGACCGCTGTCGCAATGGTTCTCCTGCCGTTCGCGGGGGTCGCCTCCGCGGCCACGCCGCTGCCGTGCGGATCGGGCTACCAGTGCGACGACTTCGATCCGGGGAAGGCCAGTTGGGACAAGAAGGACACCGATGACCGGACGAGCCTCGGCTGCTCGACGGTCGAACTCCGGTCCGGCAAGAACAACGGTTCCTGGTACGCGTGGGGCCGGCTCACCGTCGGCAGTGTCTGCGGCCGGTACGACGCCTGGATCGACCGCTCCTACGACGGAGGGAAGAGCTGGACGCTGGTCGGCTACTTCGAGGTGACCGACATCGAGGGGTCGAACTTCGGCAACATGTTCTACTGGCCGGACGGTGCCAAGATCAGGGCCGGTCTCAAGAAACATGGGGACCCGTTCAGCAAGTGCAAGACGACCGCCTGGCACTGAGCCGGGACCGGTCGGCCGGTGCGTCGCTCCCGACCCTGGGCCGGGCCGGGAGCGACGCACCTGTACGGTGCCCCGAGCCGGTCCGGCGCGTGTCCGGCGGGGGCAGCCAGGGGGTTCCTCTGCCGGAGACCTCTCAGGCGCCGCTGTTGCGGAGCATCTCCTCGCGCTCCACCACCTTGACCCGCTCCCGCCCCTGCGCCTCGCCGAGCGCCCGCTCGTGGGCGTCGAGCCGCTGCCAGCCGTCCCACGTCGTGTAGCGGACGCCCCGCTCGCGCAGGTGGGTGACGACGGCCTCCGGGTCCGGCGCGGCGGCGCCCGGCAGCCGTCCGGCGGTGTGGTCGGCGAGCAGGCAGGCGACGGTCTCGTTGGCGTCGCCCTTGGTGTGGCCGATCAGGCCGACCGGGCCGCGCTTGATCCAGCCCGTGACGTAGGTGGCGGCCTGGTGCGAGCCGTCGCCGGCCAGGACGCGGCCGGCCTCGTTGGGGACGGTGCCCGAGACGGGGTCGAAGGGCAGCTTGGGCAGTTCGTCGGAGTAGTAGCCGATCGCCCGGTAGACGGCCTGCACGTCCCAGTCGGTGAAGCGGCCGGTGCCCCGGACGTTGCCGGTGCCGTCGAGTTCGGTGCGCTCCGTGCGCAGGCCGCTCACCCGGCCGTCCGCGCCGATCACCTCGACCGGGGACTCGAAGAAGTGCAGGTGGATCCGGTGGGGCCGGTCGCCGACATCGCGGATCGCCCAGTTCTCGAGCGTCGACGCGACCATGTCGACGTGCTTCGCGCCCCGGCGCTCGGCGATCGACCCGTCGTCGTACTCGATGTCCTCGGGGGCGACGATCACCTCGATGGTGGGTGAGTGGTCGAGTTCGCGCAGCTCCATCGGGCTGAACTTGGCCTGGGCCGGCCCGCGGCGGCCGAAGACGTGCACCTCCAGCGCCTTGTTCCGCCGGAGCCCGGCGTGGACGTTCGGGGGGATCTCGGTGGACAGCAGCTCGTCGGCGGTCTTGGCTAGGATCCGGGCGACGTCCAGGGCGACGTTGCCCGCGCCGAGCACGGCGACCTTCTCGGCCTCCAGCGGCCAGGTACGGGGGACGTCCGGGTGTCCGTCGTACCAGGAGACGAAGTCGGCGGCGCCGTACGAGCCGTCCAGGCCGACGCCCGGCATGTCGAGCGCACGGTCGGCCGTCGCGCCGGTGGCGAAGACGGTGGCGTCGTAGAAGCGGTGGAGGTCGTCGAGGCCGAGGTCCCCGGGGTAGTCGATGTTGCCGAAGAGGCGGATCTGTGGCTTGTCCAGCACCTGGTGGAGTGCGGTGACGATGCCCTTGATCCGCGGATGGTCGGGCGCCACGCCGTAGCGGATCAGCCCGAACGGGGCGGGCATCCGCTCGAACAGGTCGATCGAGACCCCGGGCTCCAGGGCGGCGTCGGACTTCAGCAGGGCGTCTGCGGCGTAGATGCCGGCGGGGCCGGCTCCGACGATCGCGATACGGATCGGGCGGGACATGTCGGGGCGTTCCTCCGGGCAGACGGGCAGACGGACGGCGAGCAGACAGGCGGCGGGGGCGAGGGGGCGGGAGGTCGGGTGTCTGAAGCAAACCCGCTCCCCACCCGCGGCTGTAGCCGCCTGGGGCCTATGGCCCCATAGAGCACACCTATGACTCGCCCGCCCGCCGGGCGCACGCTCGACGTCGCGCACGACCGTCGCTGTCGCGTACCGACGCCGAGCGTCAGCGCTGCGCCCGGCCGGCCCGTACGACGAGGAGGTGGCGGACGGCGTGGCGGGCGTCCTCCAGGGGGTGGCGGGAGCGGCGGACGCGGGCGAGCAGGACCGCGCCCTCCAGCAGGGCGAGGGCCTGGCCGGATGCGGTCTCCGCCTCGGCCTGGTCGAAGCCCTCGGACGTCAGGCGTTCGGTGAGGACGGCCTGCCAGCTCGCGTAGACCTCGGCGCAAACGGTGCGCAGCGCCTCGTTGGCGCCGGCCACCTCCAGGCCGACGGTGGCGATGGGGCAGCCCTTGGTGTAGCCGGACTCCTCCAGGCGGGTGGTGAAGACCTCGGTGAGCTGTCCGACGATCGCGGCGGCGTCCGCGTCCTTGCGGGCCAGGGCCTTGAGGAGCTCCTCGATCTCCCGGCCGGCCTGGCGCAGGGCGGCGGCGACCAACTGGTCCTTGCCCTCGGGGAAGTGGAAATAGAGCGAGCCGCGCGGTGCGCCGCTCTCCGCCACGATCTGGTTCAGGCCGGTGCCGAAGTAGCCCTGCGCCTCGATCAGACTGCGCGTCCCGGCGATCAGCCGGGCGCGGGTCTCCTCACCCTTGACTCCCATGCGGAAACAGTAGACCGGTCTGCATATTCCTGTCGACCAGGTGAGAACGCCGTCGTCCGTCGTCCGGCGTTCGTCGTCCGCCGCCGTTGTCCTCTGGTCCGCCCTCCGCCAGTGCGCCCTCCGCCAGCGCGCCCGTCCGTCCGGCGGCAGGGCTCAGGCCGCCTGCTTGGCCGTCCGCCACTCCGGGGCCAGCACCGACCAGATCTCCTCGTCGTGCCGCACCCCCCGGTACAGGTAGCTCTCCCGGAGCACGGCCTCCCTCGTCATCCCGAGCCGGCGGGCGACGGCGATGCTGGGCTCGTTCCCCGCCGAGACCCACCACTCCACGCGGTGGATGCCGCGCTCCTCGACGGCCCAGTCGATGATCGCGCGCACGGCCCTGGTCACCAGACCCTTGCCCGCGGCCGCCGGCTCCAGCCAGCAGCCCGCCTCGGCGATGCCCTGCCCGACCTCGAACCGCCGGAACAGCACCGCGCCGACCAGCAGGCCCTCGGCCGTCCGGATACCGAAGAGCCGCCCGCTGTCGGCGGCGGTCTTCTCCGCGTACGCCTGGAGGAACGCCCGGCTCGACTCCACGTCCGTGACGGCGTCGGGCAGGCCGTTGAACCGTCCGATGAACTCCCGCCCCCGGTCCACGTGAGCCAGGAACTCCTCGGCCTGCCACGGCTCCAGCGGGCCCAGCACCGCGCCGTCCTCGCCCAGCGTCATCGCGTACATGGTCACCTTCCGGGATCGGGGGCGGCACACGCCGCCGGGCGATCTTCTCACGGGGCGGCCGGCGCGGGTCCGTCGCCGGAGCACCGGTGAACCGGTGGGCGGGTGAGCCGCCTGCGGTGCGCCAAGTGCCCTTGTTCCGCGTGGAGATGGAACGGAGAGGGAGCCATGGACGGCACGATCGCGGTGGCCCGGGCCCGGGCCACCCGGCCCGTACCGCACCCGCGTTACTGCTCCTAGGAGAAGGAGCCGAAGGTCGCCCGCCCCGTCGGACGGTACGTGTGGATGGCGATGCCGCTGCCGGTGGTGACTGAGCCGGCCAGCCGGAAGGAGGTCGGTAGCCCGTCCTCCGGGAAGAGCCGCCGGCCGCGGCCCAGGACCACCGGGTACACCAGCAGGTTGTATTCGTCGATCAGGTCATGGGCCATCAGCGACCGCGCCAGGGCGCCGCTGCCGTGGATCTGCAGTTCGCCGTCGGGTGCGTCCGGCAGCCGTTCCTTGAGCGCGGTGACCTCGGCCGCTGTGGCGCCGGCGAGCACCTGGCTGTGCGCCCACTGCGGGTCGGTCAGCGTGCGGGAGGCGACGTACTTGGGCAGGGTGTTGAGCCGTTCGGCGGTCGGGTCGGTCATCTTCGGCCAGTAGGCGGCGAAGAGGTCGTACGTGCGCCGGCCGAGCAGCAGCGCCCCGGCCCGGCCGAGGACCCCGGTCATGAAGCGGTTCATGTCGTCGTCGGCGAAGGGAACCAGCCAACCGCCGTACGGGAAGCCCTCGCCCGGGTCCTCCTCGGGGCCGCCGGGTGCCTGCATCACGCCGTCCAGCGTGAGGAAGGTGGTGAGGGTGAGCTTGGCCATCGGACGTCTCCCTGTCGGGCCGGTTGCGGGTTGCTCCCCCCTCGGGTTCCACCCCGGCCCCAATCTCCCAGACTCCGCCGTCCCGGCCGCGCCCGCCGCGCCGGAGCCCGTCCGGTCCTGCCCCGGCCCTTCACCGGTCCTGCTCCCGGCCCCTCCCCGGCCCTTCACCGGTCCTGCTCCCGGCCCCTCCCCGGCCAGTCTCCGGCCCGTCTCCCGTCGCGGTGTCCCGGCCTGTTTCCCGGCCCCCCGTCTCGCCTGCGTTGTCCGCCTCCGTTGCCCGTCCGCGTGTGTGCGGACCTCCGGAGTCGTGCGGACCTCCGGAGTCGCGCGAAAACGGCTGTGGGCCCGCCGAGATGACGGGCCCACAGCCGGGAGGGAGGATCAGCCGACCGAGACGGCGCTCCAGGCGGCCGCGACCGCCTTGTACTCGGTGCTGTTGAGACCGTAGAGGTCCTTCGCGGCGTTCAGGGACGCGGTGCGCGCGCCCTTGTAGTCCGTGGTGGACGTCATGTAGACGGTCAGCGCGCGGTACCAGATCTTGGCGACCTTCTGGTTGCCGATGCCGGTCACCGTCGAGTTGTTGCAGGTGGGGCTGTTGTAGGTGTAGCCGTTGATGGTCTTGGTGCCGCTGCCCTCACTGGCCAGGTAGAACCAGTGGTTGCCGACGCCCGAGGAGTTGTGCACGTCGAGCTGGCCGACCTTGCGGCTCCAGCAGTCGGCGGACCGGCCGTCCAGCGAGGGCTTGTCCATCCGGCGCAGCCACGGCGGGGTGGACTGGTCGCTGAACAGGTAGTCGGGGGTGTCCACCTTGTTGTTGGCGTACCACTCGACCATCGTTCCGAAGATGTCGCTGGTGGACTCGTTGAGGCCGCCGGACTCGCCGCTGTAACGGAGGTTGGCGGTGGCGCTGGTGACGCCGTGGGTCATCTCGTGGCCCATGGTGTCGAGGTCGACCTGCTCGGGGTCGGTGGTGCCGTCGCCGTCGCCGGTCATCATGCAGAAGCAGCTGTCGGACCACTGGGCGTTGTCCCAGTTGGTGCCGACGTGGACGAAGACGGTGGCGCCCTTGCCGTCGTTCTTGATGCCGCTGCGGCCGAAGGTGTTCTTGTAGTAGTCGTACGTCCAGGCGGTGTTGGCGTGGGCGTCGACGGCCGCAGTGGCGCGGTCGGTGGAGAACTTCTTGCCGTCGCCCCAGACGTTGTCGGCGTCGGTGAAGAGCGTCCCGGAGTTCGCGTTGAGCGAGCCGGACGACGCGTTGTGGGCGTCCTTGGTGATGGTCCCGCGCACCGGGTCGATCAGCGAGAAGCCGCTGGTCGTCTGCGTGGTGTCGATGGTGACGTCACCGGTGTACTCGGAGTGGCCGGTGCCGGCGGCCTGGTGCTCGGAGTCGTAGGACTCGATCTGCTCGCCGGTGGTGGCGTCGGTGACGACGACCTTGCCGGCCGGCTGGCCGTGCTCGCCGACGCCGGCGACGGTGGTCTTCCAGGCGAGCCGGGGCGTGCCGTCGGCGGCCCAGACGACCAGCTCGGGCGAGCTGGTGGCGGCGCCGATGGTCGGCGCGGCCTGGAGCGCCTGGCCGGCGCTCGCCTGCGCCGGGACCTTCGGGACGGTGGACTTCACCGAGGCGTCGTGGGCCGCCGCGCGGGTGGAGTCCTTGAGCCGGCCGCGTGCGTCCTGGTGGACCACCAGGTCGCCGCCGACGACGGGCAGTCCGAGGTAGGTGCGGTCGAAGCGGACGTGCTGGGTGCCGTCGGCGTCGATGATGACGTCCTTGACCTGAAGGTCCTGGCCGTCGCCGAAGCCGAAGACTCCGGCGTTGTGGGCGACGTTGGCCCTGGCCTGGGCGATCGCCGCGTCACGGCCGGTGGGGGCGGCGGACGCCGTGCCGGCCTGGAAGGTGGCGGCGACGAGAGCGGCGGTGGCCGCTATGGCTCCGGCCGCGAGGTGGCGGCGGTGAGAGGAGGTGGGGCTCACTCTGACTCCAGTCGGGGTAGCTGCAGGGAAAGAGCTGCGACCGAGATTGACGGTGGGCAGCCAACCTCGGCTAGACATTGCGTCAGATCTTGACCAAGTTGTGTCCTGTACTGATCAAATTTGATCGACTGCGAACACTTTTTTGAGGTCGGCCCCATGACGATTCGCTACACCTGGCGCGACGCCTTCACCGACGACGAGCTCAGCGCCCTGCACGCCGAAGGCTTCGGTCACCCGGCCGTGAGCGTCGACTGGCGCTCCCGGCTGGAGCGCCACAGTCTCGGCTGGGTCTGCGCCCGCCCCGCCGGCGGCGGTCCGCTCACCGGCTTCGTCAACGTCGCCTGGGACGGCGGCGCCCACGCCTTCCTCCTCGACACCGTCGTCGCCACCACCGCCCGGCACGCCGGCGTCGGCACCCGCCTGGTCGCCGCCGCCGTCGACGGCGCCCGCGCCGCCGGCTGCGAGTGGCTCCACGTCGACTTCGAACCACACCTCCGCGGCTACTACCTCGACGCCTGCGGCTTCCGGACCACCGACGCCGGCCTCTTCCGCCTCTGACGCCCCCGCAGAGGGCGCCTCCGACGCCCCGGCCGAGCACGTCCCCGCCCCCCGACGCCCCGGCCGAGGACGCCCTACCGGAGGCCCCCCGCCGTTGGCCGCCGCCCTCTGGACACCTACGCCTCGCCCATTGGCACCCCGCCCGTGCCCGGCAGACCGTAGGCTCGCCGGATGGACGGATGGGTGGGGGCCTGGACGGGTGGCCGGCGGGCCGTGCACCTCGGCAACGTGGCCGATTTCAACGAGCAGTTCTTCGCGGCCGGCATGGGCGAGGAACAGCGGGCGCGGCGGCTGCGGCAGGCGCACCACTACGCGGGCATGGCCACCTGCTACAGCCCGGAGCCGGCGCTGGTCGTCCTGCCGGCGGAGGTCGAGGCGGCCTGGATCGACTGGCTGGCACGGGAGTTGGCGTGGGGGCCGGTCGAGCTGTACAGCGGGGTCGCGCCCGGGGAGACCATCGCCCGCGCCCTGGCCGCCCGGCCGGCGCTGGCGGCGCGGATCGTGGACGGCCCCGAGGCGGTGGTGCCCTGGGGGCGGACGGCCGCACAGGGGGAGGGGCCCGGCCTGGCCGCGGTACGGCGGTACGAGTCCAAGGCGGCCGCACACGGGCTCTTCACCGAACTGGCCCCGGAGCATCCGGGGATCGTCGTGCCGCGCCAGGAGCAGCCGGACTCCCCGCGCCGCACCGCCCGCCGGCTCACCGCCCGGGCCGGCCGTGGCCTGACCACGGTGGTCAAGAGCCCGCACGGCGTCGGCGGCTACGGCACCGTCGTGGTCACCCCGCAGCAGCTGTTCGCGGCCGGCGGCGCGCGGGCCCTGCTGCGCCGGCTGGCCCGGGAGGAGGTGCTGCCGCCCGGCGGCGCGCTGCTGCTGGAGGAGTACATCGACGGTGGCCGGGCGGAGCACCTGCGCGACCTCACCTTCGACGCGGTGATCGGCGAGGACGGGACGGTCCACCCGGTCGGTGTCGGCGCGATGGACGTGGACGGCACCCGGTACCAGGGCGTGACGGTCGGCCCGGGCGTGGTGCCGCCCGGTGCGGCGGCGACCGCCGGGCGGTTCGGCCTCGCGGTGGGCGAGCGCCTCGCCGCCGAGGGCCACCGCGGCTGGTACGACGTCGACTTCGTCACCGACCGGGAGCGCCGGCTCGCCCCCACCGAGACCAACCTGCGGCTGACCGGGCCCGCGGTCGCCTTCGTGCTGCAGGCCCGGCTCGACCGGGTCCGCGGCCCCGGCCACGTGGTCCGCACCCTGGACGGGATGCCGCTCGGTGCCCGGCTCTCCCAGGAGGCGCTCCACGACCACCTGGACCGGCTGCGTCCGCGCTGCGCCGCGCTCGGCGTCACCCTGCTGCCGCTGGTCGTCACGGCGGGCTACGAGCCGGAGCCGGTCGTCGGTCTGGCGCTCGCCGCGCGCGGTGCCGGGACACCGGGTGCGGTCGAGGCCCTGGACGCGGCCCAGGCGCTGGTCGGGGCGGCCAACCAGGCCCTGGGCCGGATGTTCGAGGCGCTGCGCTGAGAGGGCTTGGCTACTGACTGAGCGTCACGGCGGTGCGGGCGTCACCGCGGTGGGGGCCTCGGGCCCCCGGGAGGCCCGCACCGCCGGGGGCATCAGCGCCGCTCGGGCCGCGGACGCCAGGCGAGGAAGCGCACCACGATCGCCGCCGCGACCATCAGCGCCGCTCGGGCCGCGGACGCCAGGCGAGGAAGCGCACCACGATCGCCGCCGCGACCATCAGCGCGATGTTGAACAGGTAGACCAGCACCGACTGTTGCGGCCAGTCCGTCGGCGAGCTGGTCCGGTACAGGTTGTCCTGCGGCCACCAGGAGGCCAGCAGCCAGAACATCGAGAACGTGGTGGCGACGGAGAGCCACGGCGGCCGTCCGTACCGGGAGACGATCGGCGCGCCGAAGAACAGGAAGGCCATGCCCACGCCGAACGACAGCCACTCGAAGAGGTAGAGGATCCGGAAGTAGAAGGCGTAGGGGTCGGGGACCGCGGAGACATCGGTGGAGCCCGGCCAGAAACCGTCGGTCACCAGCCAGGCCAGCCCGGCGAAGAGCAGCGAGAGGACGACCCAGCCGCAACCCGTTCCGCACCCGTCGCCGGACGCGCCCGTCCGGCCGGCGCCCGCCTTGCCGCCGCTCTTGCCGCCCTTGGAGCCCCGTGACGCGCTGAACGAGAAGTAGTGGCGCGGGGCCGGCAGCGGCAGGGCGGAACGGTCGCGCTTGCCCGCCCGGGTGCGGGGGAGTGCGGGCAGCGGCACCACCGCTACCGGCGCCGCTCCGGCCGGCAGCTGCTTCGCCAGGTAGGCGGAGAGCGACCAGGCGTCCACCTCGTCGGCCCCGGACGAGGCCACCGCGTACCCGACCACGACGCGCCGCCCCGGCTCCGGCTCCACCTCGGCGACGGCGGCCTCCCGCACCGCCGGGTGGGCGCGCAGCACGCCCTCGGCGCGCGCGGCCCGGGTGACCCGCTCGACCACGTCGGCGGCCTGCACGGAGTCGGTGGGACCGACCACGCCCTCGGCCCGGGCGGTGAACTCCAGGACGCCGTCCTCGCGGACCCGGCCGAGGTCGCCGGTCAGCAGCACCCGACCGTCGGGGTCGAAGACCGCCCGGACGAAGCGCCGCGCCGTCTCCTCGGGCCGGTTCAGATAGCCCCGGCCCAGGCCCGGGCCGGCCACCGCGATCTCGCCGACCTCCCCGCGCGGCAGCGGGGCGCCGTCCGGGCCGAGCACGTGGACGCGGGCGCCGGGGAAGGGGGTGCCGACCAGCGAGACCCGTTCGCTGAGCTCGCCGCCGGCCGAGCCGGCGGCGTCGAAGTAGCTGCTGTCCACGGACGCCTCGGCGAGGCCGTACACGTTCAGCACCCGCGCGCAGGAGCCGCCGGTGCTCCCGTCGCGGCCGAGCAGCCGTTGGAGGCTCAGCTGCTCGTCCAGGTACCACTTCTCGGCCCCCACGGTCAGCAGTCGAACGCTCGGCAGCGAGCCGCCGGTCGCCTCCAGGTGGTCGCGCAGCCGGCGCGCCGTACGGACGTTGAGCTCCAGCACGGTGATCCGCTCGGCGGCCACCAGCGCCGGGAGATCGGCGATGTCGGCGGTGCGGTCCAGGGTGAGGTTGCGCGGGGCGACCACGAGGGTGGCGCCGGTGCAGAGCGCGCGCACCCAGTCGGCGGTGAAGACGTCGAACTCCAGGCTCGCCGTCTGCAGGATCCGGTCGGCGGGGGAGAGCCCGTACACCTCGTGCCAGCCCCGGTGGGCGGCCAGCAGGTTGCGGTGCTCGATCAGCGCGCCCCGGGGCAGACCGGTCGAGCCGGAGGTGAAGAAGACGCAGGCGAGGTCCTCCGGCCCGGTGGACACCTCCGGCGGGCCGGCGGGCAGGGCGGCTATCGCCTCCGCCGCCGAGTCCACGCAGACCACCGCCCGCCCGCTGGTGTCCGTCAGCCGTACCCGGTGGGCCTCCTCGGTGACGAGCAGCGCGGGATCGGCGTCCGCCAGCACATGGCGCAGCAGCGGATCGGGCGCGCCCGGCTCCAGCGGCACGAACGCGCCGCCCGCCTTCAGCACCGCGAGCAGCGCGACGAACACCTCGGTGCCCCGGCCCAGCGCCACCGCCGCCCGGCCGCCCGGCGCCAGGCCCTGCGCCACCAGGTGACGGGCCAGCCGGTCCGCCCGCGCGTCCAGCTCACCGTACGTCAGCTCCCGGACGCCGCACCGGACGGCGACCGCGCCCGGCGACCGCCGCGCCTGCTCCTCGAACCGCCCGTGCAGCGTCCCCGCCCACCCCGTCGGTTCTGCGTCCTGTGCCACGGGCCTCGTGTCCGGCCTCGTCGGTCCGGCGTCCTGTGCCCCCGGCTTCGCGTCCCGCCCCGCCGGTTCGGCGTCCTGTGCCCCCGGCTTCGCGTCCCGCCCCGCCGGTTCGGCGTCCTGTGCCCCCGGCTTCGCGTCCCGCCCCGCCGGTTCTGCGTCCCACCCCATCCGTCCAGCCCCCTTCACACCGTGCTTCGCAACGATCCTCCCGCCAACTGCCGCCCGGCGACAGGGGCGTGCAGCAGACCGCTCACGTGCGCCCCCTCGCTCCGCCCGTCCACCCCTCGGACGGGCCCGGCCGCCGCCGCGCGGACGGTTGTACTCTGCACGCGTACGGTCGGCGGCTGCCCGCCCGGCGCGGCGCCGCACCCCGCTCCCCTGCCCGGCGCCAACCCCCGGAGGACCGCCCGCCATGAGTACGTCCGACCCGCTGCCCACCGGCCCGCTGCTGCGCACCCGCGACGTGGATGTCGTCCGCGACGGCCGCTACCTGCTGCGCGGGATCACCCTGGCCATCGAGCCGGGTCAGCACTGGGCGCTGCTCGGCGCCAACGGCGCGGGCAAGTCCACCCTGCTCGGACTGCTCGGCGCGGTCTCCCACCCCACCCACGGCGAGGTGGACGTGCTCGGCCGCAGGCTCGGCCGGGTCGACATCCGTGACCTGCGCGCCCACCTCGGCCACGTCAACCCGCGCCACCCGCTGCGCTCGCCGCTGACCGTGCGCGAGGTGGTGCTCACCGGCACCCGCAACACCATCGAACCGGACCTCAACCGTAAGCCCGCCCCCGAGGAGCTCGAGCGGGCCGGGCGGCTGATCGAGACCCTCGGCATGGCCGCGATCGCCGAATCCCCCTGGACGACGCTCTCCCAGGGTGAGCGCGGCCGCACCCTGATCGCCCGCGCGCTGATGCCCAGCCCCCGCCTGCTGCTGCTCGACGAGCCCGCCACCGGCCTCGACCTCACCGCCCGTGAGCTGTTGCTGGACAGCCTGGACCTGCTGCGCCACCAGCACCCGGAGCTGGCGAGCGTGCTGGTGACGCACCACCTGGAGGAGCTGCCGGAGAGCACCACCCACGCGCTGCTGCTGCGCGAGGGCGAGTGCGTCGCGGCCGGGCCGGTGGACGAGGTGATGACGACCGAGCTGATCAGCACCTGCTTCGGCCACCCGATCCGGATCAGCCGGCACGAGGGCCGCTGGACCGCCCGCGCGGCCGCCCGCCGTACGCCGGAGCGCTGACGCGGCGGGAGGCGGCCGGACGGAATGCCGTCGGACGGGTGGCCGTCGGACGGGTGGGCACCGGACGGGAGGGCCGAGGGGAGCGGTGACGCAGGTGGCCGCCGAGGTCAACCCCGCCGTTCGGCGGGCCGGTGGCCGGAATTCGTCGGTGGGCTGACGACATGCTGCTGCCAAGGCGGTCCCCACCTGGGCGGATCGTGAACGGGGGGCGGTGTAGACGGCGAAATCAGATATCCCTAAGGTATGCCTTAGCTAAGTGGGTGGGGGTCCGGGTGGCTCCGGTTCCCGCACCCACACTCAGCCCTGCCCTGGTTCACCCTGCCTTCCCGCTGGAGCCCTCATGTCCGCCCGTCGTTCCACCGCAGCCACGCTGCTCACCCTCGCTGTGGCGACTGCCGCGCTGGCCGGTTGCTCGCAGAAGAAGGACGACAAGGCGTCCGCCGACGCGGTGAAGGTGAACGCCACCGACACCGCCTGCGAGGTCTCCAAGACCAGCTTCCCGGCCGGCCACGTCGTGATCGACATCACCAACAAGGGCTCGAAGACCACCGAGGTCTACGTCTACGCCGCCGGTGACAAGATCATCACCGAGCGCGAGAACATCGGCCCCGGCACCAAGGCGACCATCAACGCCGAGATCAAGGCCGGCTCGTACGAGGTCGCCTGCAAGCCCGGCATGGTCGGCGACGGCATCCGCCAGAAGATCACCGTCACCGGTGACGCCTCCGCCGCGGCCGCCCCGGCCGACCCGCGGCTGACCGCCGCCGTCGACGCCTACCGCACGTACGCCCAGGAGCAGGCCGACGCCACCATCCCGGCCGTCGAGGCCTTCGCCGGCGCGATCAAGGCCGGTGACCTGGAGAAGGCCAAGTCGCTGTACGCCCCGTCGCGTACCGGCTGGGAGCGCACCGAGCCGGTCGCCGAGAGCTTCGGTGACGTGGACCCGAAGACCGACACGCGCGAGGACAAGCTGGAGCCCGGCCAGGAGTGGACCGGCTGGCACAAGCTGGAGAAGTCGCTCTGGGCCGACGCCAAGATCGGCGACGACGAGAAGAAGCTCGCCGACCAGCTGGTGGCCGACCTGAAGGACTGGCAGAAGAAGATCCCCGAGGCGGAGATCACCGCGACCAGCATGGCCAACGGCGCCAAGGAGCTGCTGGACGAGGTCGCCACCAACAAGATCACCGGCGAGGAGGACCGCTACAGCCACACCGACCTGGTGGACTTCGCCGCCAACGTCGAGGGCGCGCAGAAGGCCTACGAGCTGCTGAAGCCGGTCGCCTCGGAGAAGGACACCGAGCTGGCCAAGACCCTGGACTCGGAGTTCGCCGCGATCCAGGCGCTGCTGGCCAAGTACAAGCAGGCCGACGGCACCTACACCTCGTACGACAAGGTGACCGAGGCCGAGCGCAAGGCCTTCTCCGACGCGGTGAACTCGCTGGGCGAGCCGCTGTCGAAGCTGGGTGCCGCGGTCGTCGTCAAGTAGTACCCGTCCGGCCGTTCCCGCCCGGGGCGGCCAGGCAGAACAGCATCTCCACCACATCGCCGTGGCGGCCCGAGCGGCCGCCACGGCATCCGTGAGTTCAGTACAGAGAAGGGCCCGCCCGCAGATGGACGCCGAGAACGAGCAGCAGACCGGGACTCCGGCCGGCACCGACGCCGCCACCACTCCCGCTGCCTCCGAGACCGCAGCTGCCACCACCAGCGCCACTGCCACCGTCGCCGCGCGGGACGCCGCCGCCCGCGGCCCGGTCAGCCGGCGAGCTGTGATCGGCTGGGCCGGTGCCGGGGTGGCCCTCGGCGCGGCCGGGGTCGGCTCGGTGGCCGCCGCGACCCGGCAGGACGACCCGGCGCCGGCGCCGGCCGCCGCCGTGGGCGGGGAGATCCCCTTCTACGGTGACCACCAGTCGGGTATCTCCACCCCGGTCCAGGACCGGTTGCACTTCGCCTCGTTCGACGTGTCGGCCACGGCCACCCGCGAGTCGCTGGTGAAGATGCTGAAGGAGTGGACGAAGGCGGCCGCGGCGATGACCGGCGGGCGTGAGGTCGGCAGCGGCGCCGCGAGTGGGCTGCCGGAGGCGCCGCCGGACGACACCGGCGAGGCCCTGGGCCTGCCGGCCTGCCGGCTGACCCTCACCATCGGCTTCGGCCCGACCCTGTTCGAGAAGGACGGCGTGGACCGCTTCGGCCTCAAGGCCAGGCGCCCCGAGGCCCTGATCGACCTGCCGAACTTCAAGGGCGACAAGCTCGACCCGCAGCGCAGCGGCGGTGACCTGTGCATCCAGGCCTGCGCCGACGACCCGCAGGTCGCCGTGCACGCGATCCGCAACCTGGCCCGGATCGGCATGGGCACGGTCAACATCCGCTGGTCGCAGCTCGGTTTCGGCAAGACCTCCTCCACCACCCCGGACGCGCAGACGCCGCGCAACATGATGGGGTTCAAGGACGGCACCCACAACATCGCCGGCACCGACGCGGCGAAGCTCGCCGAGCACGTCTGGGTCGCCCCCGGCGAGGGCGCGGACTGGATGACCGGCGGCTCGTACCTGGTCGCCCGGCGGATCCGGATGCACATCGAGACCTGGGACCGCACCTCGCTCAAGGAGCAGGAGGACGTCTTCGGCCGGACCAAGGGCGAGGGTGCCCCGTACGGCAAGGCCAAGGAGCACGACGCGCCGGACCTCAAGGCGATGCCCGACGACTCGCACGTGCGCCTGGCCCACCCGGACAGCAACAACGGGCTGATGATCCTGCGCCGCGGTTTCTCCTTCACCGACGGCACCGACGGTCTCGGCCGCCTGGACGCCGGCCTGTTCTTCCTCGCCTACCAGCGGGACAGCCGCAAGGCGTTCGTGCCGCTGCAGCAGCGTCTGGCGGGCAGCGACAAGCTCAACGAGTACATCCAGCACGTCGGCTCCGCCCACTTCGCCTGCCCGGCGGGCGTCCGCAAGCCCGGCGAGTGGTGGGGCCAGGCCCTCTTCGGCTGATCCCCTGTCCCGTTCAACCCCGAGGAGAGTGCCGTGTTCGGCAACTACCTGATCGGCCTTCGCGAGGGCCTCGAAGCCAGCCTGGTCGTCTGCATCCTGATCGCCTATCTGGTCAAGACCGGCCGCAAGGACAGGCTGCCGCCGATCTGGGGCGGCGTCACGGCGGCCGTCGTGCTGAGCATGGCCTTCGGTGCCGTCCTCCAGTTCGGCTCCTCCCAGCTGACGTTCGAGGCGCAGGAGGCGCTCGGCGGCACGCTGTCGATCCTCTCGGTCGGTCTGGTCACCTGGATGGTGTTCTGGATGCGCCGCACCGCCCGCCACCTGAAGACCGAGCTGCACGGCAAGCTGGACGCGGCGCTCGCGATGGGCACGGTCGCGCTGGTGGTGACCTCCTTCTTCGCGGTCGGCCGCGAGGGGCTGGAGACGGCGCTGTTCATCTGGTCGGCGGTGCAGGCGACCGGTGACGGCTACAACCCCCTGATCGGTGCGGCGCTGGGCCTGCTCACCTCGGTGGTCCTGGGCTGGCTGTTCTACCGCGGCGCGCTGAAGATCAACCTGGCGAAGTTCTTCACCTGGACCGGCGCGATGCTGGTCGTCGTCGCCGCCGGTGTACTCGCCTACGGCGTGCACGACCTGCAGGAGGCCGGCTGGCTGCCCGGCCTGCACGACCTGGCCTTCGACATCAGCAGCACCATCCCCAAGGACAGCTGGTACGGCACCCTGCTGAAGGGCGTCCTGAACTTCCAGCCGGACCCCACCGTCCTCCAGCTGGTGATCTGGGCGGCGTACCTGATCCCGACCCTGGCGGTCTTCTTCGGTGTCTTCGGCGGCAGGCCGGCCAAGCCGCTCGCCCCGAAGCAGGGCTCCGCCGGGTCGGCCGCCTGACCGCGTCCGGCCCCCGCACCACCTGACCGCCCCGCCCGGCACCCGCCGGGCGGGGCGGTCCGCGTTGGGGGGCGTCGGCCGGGGGTGTCAGTGGCCGCCGCGCACCCCCGCCGCGAACACCAGCAGGATGACGACCCCGATCACCCCGAGGACGATCGGCCAGGGGCTCATCTGCTGGCGGAAGCCGCCCGCGTCGTGCGACTCGGACAGGTGCTGTTCGGCCTTGGCCCGCGCGAACATGCCCGCCCGTTTGCGATAGCCGCAGCCCTCGCAGACCACGTACCGCGTGTTGTCCGGGCCCCGGGTGACGATCCGCACCGTGTGCTCGTGACCGCCCGGGCCGTCGCCCGTGATCCTGCTCGTCTCCATGCCGCCCTCCCCGTTGTCCCCGAGTGGGACATCGTCCCACGCGGCACCGACAGCCAAGCCGGCCGGAACCCCGCCCACAGCCGGGGAACTGACTGGGGCTCAAAAGTTAACCTCCAGGGTCTACCCGCGTAAACCCCGCGCACGCCATGCTGGTTGCCGGCCCGGGCCACTCCGCCCGGGGGCTTCGGCCTGCCCTCACACCGACCCAGGAGTCCCTGCATGTCCGCGATACGCACGCCCCGCCGTGTCCTGGCCGCCGCCTTCGGCGCCCTGCTGCTCGCCCTCACCACCCTGCTGGCCGGCGCCGGCAGCGCCCAGGCCGCCCTGCCCACCCCGGTCTCGGCCGCCACCGCCCGTTCGTACCTGGCCTCGATCGCGGCGACCGCGGAGTCCCACGCCGACACCTACGACCGGGCGCTGTTCCCGCACTGGATCACCATCTCCGGCACCTGCAACACCCGCGAGACGGTCCTCAAGCGCGACGGCAGCGGCGTGACGACCGACTCCAGCTGCGCCTCCGTCAGCGGCAACTGGACGTCGGTGTACGACAACGTCACCACCACCAGCGCCTCCAGCTTCGACATCGACCACCTGGTGCCGCTCGCCGAGGCCTGGCGCTCCGGCGCCTGGGCCTGGACCACCGACCAGCGCAAGGCCTTCGCCAACGACCTGACCCGCCCGCAGCTGCTCGCGGTCTCCGCCAGCTCCAACCGCACCAAGGGCGACCAGGACCCGGCGAACTGGCTGCCGCAGACCTCCTACCGCTGCACCTACGCCCGCGCCTGGGTGCAGGTGAAGTACTACTACGGCCTGACCATCGACAGCGCCGAGAAGAGCGCGCTGACCTCGATCCTCAACGGCTGCTGACGAAACGTTTCACCGAAACGTTTCGCCCCCATGCCGGAGCCCCGGCCGGTACCCGATCCGGCCGGGGCTCCACCACGTCCACGCGTGGCCGCTACTCGCTCTTGATCGCGCCCAGGATGTCCATCCGGGAGGCCCGGCGGGCCGGCCAGAGGGCGGCCAGCAGGCCGATCAGGGCGGCTCCGGCCAGGAACCCCAGGATCTGGAGGGGCGGGACGACGGTGGTCATGTTCTTGAAGCTGTCCGCCAGCGTGCGGTTGCCGGCCCAGGCGGTGACGACGCCGAGCAGCACGCCGACCACGCCGCCGAACAGCGCGATCACCAGCGACTCCAGCCGGACCATCCGGCCGATGCCGCGCCGGTCCAGGCCGATCGCCCGCAGCATGCCGATCTCCCGGCGGCGCTCGAACACCGACATGGCCATGGTGTTGACGACGCCGAGCACCGCGATCACCACGGACATGCCGAGCAGCCCGTACATGATGTTGAGCACGGCGGTGACCATCTGGCGGTTCTCCGCCTTGATGTCCTTCTCGCCCTTGACGGCGATCAGCGGGTTGCCGCCGGTGGCGTCGCGCAGCGCCTGCTTCAGCTTGGCGTCCGCGCCGTTGGCGCCCTTGACCAGGACCTTCTCCAGGCCCGAGCCGGCCGAGGCGTGCGGGCCGACGACGGCGTCGGGGGCGATCAGGCCGCCCAGCGCGGTGTTGGCCTCCAGGACGCCGCCGACCGCCAGCGAGCCCCGGGCGCCGTCCGGGTAGGTGACGGCCAGGGTGGAGCCGACCTTGAGGTCGTGGCGCTCGGCGTAGCCGGAGCTGACGAGGAGCATGCCCTGCCGGAGCGCGTCGGCCGAGCCCTCCTTGACCTTGACGGTGGCCAGCTGGTCGATGGTGGTGGCGTCCACGCCGGTCAGCCACTGGGTGTCGCCGTCGGCGCCGGTCTCGACCGGGACGGTGCGCATCACGCTCATCGCGGCGACGCCGGGCGTCCGGGCGACCTGGGCGGCGACCTCGGGGGAGAGCGTCGAGAAGTTCTGCATGGCGACCGTGTAGTCGGCCTTCATGTCGCTCGCGGTGGCTTCGTCCACGGCCTTGTTCACCGAGGCGCCGACCACGGTCAGCGCGGTGATCAGGGTGACGCCGATGGTGAGCGCCGAGGCGGTGGCGGCGGTGCGCCGCGGGTTGCGGACGGCGTTCTCCCGGGCCAGCTTGCCCGGCGTCCCGTACAGCCTGCGCAGCAGCGGGGCGAACAGCGCGATCAGCGGCCGGGAGAGCAGCGGCGTCAGCACGAAGACGCCGATCATCAGCGCACCGGCGCCGAGGCCGACCAGCTTGACCTCCTTGGCGGCCGAGCCGGCCACCAGGGCACCGACGCCTGCCGTGGCGAACAGCAGGCCGATCGTGTTGCGCACCAGCAGGCTCTTCTGGGTGGCCGGCTGCTCCGCCGAGCTCATCGCCGCGACCGGGGCGATCCGGGAGGCCCGGCGGGCCGGCAGCCAGGCGGCGAGCACGGTCACCGCGACGCCCACGCCGACCGAGGCGAGCACCGTGGACGGGCCGATGACCAGCGGGCCGTCCGGCAGGTTGGCCTCCAGCGGGCCGTTGAGCAGCGCGCGCAGACCGGCCGCGATCCCGATGCCGGCGAGCAGGCCGGCCACCGAGGCGGTCAGGCCGACGGCCAGCGCCTCGATCAGCACGGACCGGGTGATCTGCTTGCGGCTGGCGCCGACGGCGCGCAGCAGGGCGAGCTCCTTGGTGCGCTGGGCGACCAGCATGGTGAAGGTGTTGGCGATGATGAAGACGCCGACGAAGAGCGCGATGGCGGCGAAGACCAGCAGCGCGCTGCTCATGCCCTTGGTGCCGAGCTCGATCATCCGGTCCTGCTCGGCGGCGAGTTCGCGGCCGGTCCGGGCCTCGATCGCGTCGTCCTGCGGGACGGCCTGCCTGACGGCGGCGAGCAGCGCGGCGTCGTCGGCGCCGGGCTTGCCCTTGACGTCGATCTCGGCGAACCGGCCCGGGGTCAGGTAGAGCTGCTGGGCGGTCGCGGTGTCGAAGGCGGCGAGCGAGCCGCCGGAGACGACGCGCGGGTCGTTGGTCTGCAGGGTGCCGGTGAGCTTCAGCTCCATGACCGGGCCGTTGACAGCCACCCGGACGGTGTCGCCGACCTTGTAGCCGCCCTTGTCGGCGGTCTTCCGGTCGAGGGCGATCTCCCGGGCGTCCTTCGGCCCCCGGCCCTCGACCAGCGGGTAGCGCGGGTCGGTGCCGTCGGCGCCGGGCACGTAGTTGGTGCCGGTGGTGGAGAAGCCGTTGCCGATCAGCGCGCCCTTCTTGTCCGCGATGCCGGCGAAGCCGCTGACCACGCCGCGCGCCTCGGCGGCCCCCGGCAGGGCGGCCACCGCCTTGCGGATGTCCTCGGTGAGGGTGGGGCCGGTGGAGCCCCTGCTGCCGCGGTCGTAGCCGTTGCTGACGGCGCCGCGGTCGCTGACCGTCACGGCGATGTCGGTGTAGCTCCTGGCGCTCTGGGAGCGGAGCGCGTTGCCGAGGGTGTCCGTGAAGACGAGGGTGCCGGCGACGAAGGCGGTGCCCAGCATGACGGCCAGTGCCGTCATCAGCAGTCGGCCCTTGTGGGCCAGCACGTTGCGCAGTGCGGTGCGGTACATGGGGTGTCCTGGGGTCTGCGGAGGGGCGGGGTGCTGGCGGTGGGGCGTCAGCTGGTGCGGCCCTTGGCGTCGAAGCGGCGCATGCGGTCC